>JALWRU010000389.1 GCA_026994095.1 Nitrospira sp.
ATTCGCATACCGGTAGATTGGACGGCACGATAGGTCGTACCCGGATGGGTGATTGGCGGCGTCGCCGCGCAGTAAGCCTTCGGCATGGTGATCTCCCTGGCGGCCCACCTGTGATGGGCTGCCTTGCCAGTGCAGTGTCTCCCCATTGACGCCCCTAACGTCCGGGAGGATGCACGCTCCGCAACGGTCGGTTGCAGAATTCCCTTGCCCCCCTTTCGGCAGGGACCGGAGTTTCATTAAATACGGGTGGCGACAATGCCGCTATGATAGCCTCCATGAGCCCCTACCGAAGCACACCGGAAGCCACCTCGAAGATGCCTTCCGGAATCCCCTTTATCGTCGCCAACGAAGCGGCGGAGCGGTTCAGTTTCTATGGTATGCGTGCGGTGTTGGTGGTCTTCATGACCCAGTACCTGCTGGGGGCCGGCGGCGGCCTCGAACCGATGGCGGAAGCCGAGGCGCGCGGCTGGTTTCATCTATTTGTATCGGCAGTCTATTTTATGCCACTGGTGGGGGCGCTGCTGGCAGACGTCTGGTGGGGGAAATACCGTACGATCCTGTGGCTGTCGTTGGTCTACTGCGCGGGTCATCTGGCCCTGTCGCTGGACCAGACCCGGCTGGGGATGGCGTTGGGATTGACCCTGATTGCAGTGGGTGCCGGGGGCATCAAACCGTGTGTCTCGGCCCATCTGGGAGACCAGTTCGGGGCCGCCAACCGGGGGCATCTGGCGCGGGCCTTCAGCCGCTTTTACTTTGCCATCAACCTGGGGGCGTTGGCAGCCACCCTGTCGGTCCCCTGGTTGCTGGACCAGTACGGAGCAGGGGTCGCGTTTGCAGTACCCGGCGTTTTGATGCTGATCGCCACCGCCACCTTCTGGGCGGGACGGCTGCGGTTTGCCCATCTGCCTCCGGCCCGGTCCCGCTTTGTGACGGCATTGCTGGACCGGTCAGCCCGCCCGGTTCTGGCACGTTTGGCAGTGCTGTACCTGATTGTGGCAATCTTCTGGTCGCTGTTCGACCAGACCGGCTCCGCCTGGGTATTGCAGGCCGAACAGATGGATCGCGATCTGTGGGGTTGGCAGATTCTTCCCGCCCAGATTCAGGCGGCCAACCCGTTACTGGTCATGGTGCTGATACCGGTCTTTTCCCTGTGGGTGTACCCGGCCCTGTCCCGGCGCATGGTGCTGACCCCGGTCCGCAAGATCTCGCTGGGGCTGTATATCGCAGTGTTTGCATTTGTGCTGCCGACCATCGCCCAGTGGATGATCGATCAGGGGGCGACCCCCCACGTGAGCTGGCAGTTGTTTGCCTATCTGCTAATGACTGCTGCCGAGGTGATGATCTCAATTACCTGTCTGGAGTTTTCCTACACACAGGCGCCCCGTTTTTTAAAATCACTGGTCATGGCGCTGTTCATGATGTCCATCGCTGTGGGCAATTTATTTACCAGTATGGTGAATTATGTCATTCATACCGGTGGTGCAGGTACCACGCTGGACGGCGCAGGTTATTTTTTATTGTTCACATGCCTCATGGGGTGTGCTGCATTGTTGTTCAGATGGGTGGCTGGATGGATTGCCACCGGTTCAGTAGAGACCGAACCGTCGCCAGCCCATATGGGTGATTAATTCACCCAAGGGTGCCCCGGAGCGGGCGGGCAACGTACACTAGCGCCTCGGCAATTTTCGCCACTCATCTTCTTGCGGTAAAGGGCCTGCTTTGGCACTCATTCAACTGACCGACCTGTGTGTCGGCTACGGCAACGTTCCTATTCTTGATCGTATCAGTCTGGCCATTGAGCCCGGTGAGCGGATCGCTCTGCTGGGTCGCAACGGTGCTGGCAAGTCGACCCTGCTAAAGCTGATGGTGGGCGAACTGCAACCGGATTCCGGTAGCTTCCGCCGACCTGCTGAAGGCGGCATTGCCTATCTGTCCCAAGAGGTGCCGCAGGAGATTGAGGGGACCGTCTTTGACGTCGCGTCCCAAGGCTTGGGAAAGCTGGGCGAACTGGTGATCGCCTATCACCACCTGACCGTTGATCTGGCCGATGCTGCGCTGGATGCGGCACAGCAGGAGCGCCTGATGACCCGGCTGGAGCGGGTCGGCAGCGAACTGGATGCCGCCGACGGCTGGAGCGCCAGCAGCCGGGTAGAGGGGGTGCTATCGCGTATGGGGCTGGACCCGGAGGCGCAGGTTTCAAGCCTCTCCAGCGGGATGAAGCGGCGGGTATTGCTGGCCCGGGCATTGGCGTCTCAACCGGCCCTGCTGCTACTGGACGAGCCCACCAACCATCTGGATATCGACGCCATCGACTGGCTGGAGCGATTTTTGGTGGGTTACGGCGCCACCCTTCTCTTTGTCACCCATGACCGGGTCTTTTTACAGGCCCTGGCCACCCGTATTCTGGAACTGGACCGGGGCAGTCTCACCAGTTGGCCCGGTAGCTATCAGCGCTATCTGGTGGCCCGCGCTGCACAGTTGGAGGCAGAAGCCACTCAAGAGGCGCTGTTCGACAAGCGGCTGGCGGCAGAAGAAAAATGGATTCGGCAAGGCATCAAGGCCCGCCGTACCCGCAACGAAGGCCGGGTGCGGGCGCTCAAAAAGATGCGCGAAGAACGTGCTGGACGGCGGGTCCGGCAGGGCAATGTACGGATGGCCGTGGATGTGGGAGAGCGGTCTGGCAAGATCGTACTGGAGGCCACCGGTGCGGGGTTTGGATACACCGACGGTAAGTCTGTGTTCAAGGGGCTGGACACCATGATATTGCGGGGCGACCGGGTGGGCATTGTCGGCCCCAACGGCGCGGGCAAGACTACCCTGCTTAAGGTATTGCTGGGTCAACTGGCCCCCACCAGCGGCAAGGTGGTGCAGGGCACCAGTCTGAAAGTGGCCTACTTTGACCAGTTGCGGGCGGCCCTGAACCCCAAAGATACGGTGTGGGAGGCGGTCACCGAGCGTGGTTCGGAGCAGATTACCGTGGGTGGCAGCACCCGCCACGTGATGAGCTATCTGCGGGACTTTCTGTTTTCGCCGGAGCGGGCCCGTGTGCGGGTCGAAAAATTGTCCGGTGGCGAGCGCAACCGGCTATTGCTGGCCAAATTGTTTACCCGACCGGCCAATCTGATGGTGCTGGACGAGCCCACCAACGACCTGGACGCCGAGACGCTGGAACTGCTCGAAGAGTTGGTATCAGACTACCCTGGCACCCTGTTGCTGGTGTCCCACGACCGGGCATTTTTAGACAATGTCGTGACCTCCATGCTGGTGCTGGACGGGCAAGGTGGGGTGACAGAATATTTTGGTGGGTACAGCGACTGGGTAAGGGATCAGGCCAATGCCCCGGTATCATCCGGGCAGACGCCGCCGGTGACTGCCCCCCCTGCACCGGCCAAGAGCAACCCGGCATCCGCCACAAAAAAGCGGTTAACGTACCAGCAGCAGCAAGAGCTGGCAAAACTCCCCGCCCGGATTGAGCAACTTGAGGAGGAGCAGGGCCAGTTGGGAGTTACACTGGCGGACCCTGCCACCCACAAGGACCCTGATCGGGCCCGCAAGGCGACCACCCGTCTGGCTGAAGTGGAGCGTCTACTGGAAGATGCCTACACCCAGTGGGAGACCCTGGAGGGCCACTAGTCAGATTTCTGGCTACCTGCGGTATCCCGTACCCCGAATGCGGCGGTACCAAAACCGGAATCACCTGACCGTAGCGGTTTGATTCGGGCCAACCGGGCCTCTGCCGAAGTCAGTTGCGAGTCGTGCGCTTCGCCCTCCTCATCCTGCGCGGCATCGGCGGAGCCGTTGACCGGGTCTGCAAGGGGCTGGTCTACCACCAACTCTTCATCCGTGTGGGCCATTGGTGCCGATGGCTCATCTGCGGGGCTGTCTGGCAGGCTGTCGTTCTCTGGAGACGTTTCGTCGGCTTCGTCATTCGCCGTAGCAACGTCGTGGGCCGGTTCGGTGATCTCGTCTACCAGCCTAACGACCTCATCGTCTGTTGCGGTGGCATCAGCCGCGGCAGCAAGCATCTCTTCCGGTGTTGCAGCAGGGTCCTCGTTGGGCTGATCTGCCACTTCCGGGGCACTTTCATCGGTCGTTGCCACGGCCTCTTGCAACTGTTCCGGCGCGTTAAGGGCATCAGCTTCAGCTGTTGTGTCTGGTTCAGCAACCGTATCGGTGGTGCCGATCGCAGCGGTGGCATCTGCTGCACTTACTTCAGCACTATCATCGGCGTCGGTCGCATTGCTCTCCTGAGCGGTGCCGGACTCCGTCACCGCCTCATGAGACTCCGGGGCAGGGTCCACTGACGGGCGGGTTGTATCGTCCTCCAGCGAACGGGTCTGGTCCGACGATTGGCCACTCAGGGATTCAAATACCGCGCGGGTGCGGGCCATCAACTCTTCATCCATGGTAGTGCCAGCCGCTTTGGCTTTGGTGACATGGTTGCGGGTGATGGTGGCCATCCACTGGGCCAGCGCTGCCGGGTAATTTTCAAACGCGGGTAATAGCACCGATACGGCCTCTCGGGTAGCGGCCAGCGCTCCCTCCGGGTCACCGCTGTCCGCCAGCCGGTTGGCCAGGTTGTTGTGGGCAGCGGCCACGCCGGGCACAAATGCGGTCGGCTCGGTTTCGGCCAGTTTTTCGTAGGTCTCCACTGCCTGTCGTGCGGCTTCCAGCGCGCCCTGCTTGTCACCCACTGCCGACAACATGGCCCCCAGGTTATTGAGAGAGGTCGCCAACTCCGGCAAAAAACGCTCTGGCTGCTGGGTGGCTAACTGCTTGCGCACAGCCACCGCTTCGGTGGCGGCACCCAGCGCCCCTTCCCGGTCGCCCAGACGACCGAGCGCTAATTCCATGTGACCCAGTGCGCGGGCCCGTGCTTCATCGCTCGGCGCGTTGACGGCCAGGGTTCCCCATACTTCTACAGCCACCGGTACCAGCGTCTGGGGCAGGTGGGGTTGGGCGCAGATGGATGCCAACGCCTTGCAGCGGCTGACTTTATCGTCTGTTTCCGGATCGCGCAGGGCGCTTAATAGCCACTCCACCGGCAGGCTGGCCATGCTGTCGGCGCGCTCCTGCATGGGAGTCAGTGCCGGGGCCTCCTCTGCCAACGGGTCGTCTTCGTTTCGGCCCGTAGCGGTGCCACCCATTCCCTGCCCCAGGTCATACTGCATTCGGCCCACAGCAGTCAGCGCCCGCTCAGGGTCCGCTACCACTGCCGCCCAGATGCGTTCGGGGGCAAGGTTGGGGGTTTTGTTCAAGGTACTCAACGAGAACCAGGCCGCCAGCAGGTTAGGCTCCCGCCGGGACAGGAGCCCATCGACCAGCAGATCAGTCTGTCGCATGGCAGACTGGAGCGGCTCTGTCAGCAGGTCGTCATCCGGCCGTTCAATGGAGGGGTGGTCCGGCCACAAGGCCAGGGCCTTTTGCTGGCCCCACAGGCGTAGCCCGGCAATGTCCTGTCCGGCGTCATTGCCCGACAGATTGGTCATGGCCAGCAGGCAGGACAGGCCGTCGCCATCCAGATGGTGGGCAAAACCGATGGTGGACAGGCGGGTGCGTTCGCGGGTGGACAGGTGGTCCAGCAGGACGGCTCCGTTGGGCAGGGGGGTGCCTGCCGACACCAGGTGGTGCAGCGCCGCAGCACACAACAGCACCGGTCGGCGGTGCAGCGGATCAGTGGTCAACCACTGGTCGATGGAGTCCTCGCCCGGAGGCCCATCATCGTGCAGCGATACCCCAACCCGCTCAAACAGGGCCGATCGGGTGGCATGGAACAGTTGCCGTGCAGGCCCCGGCTCCAGCGGATTCAGGTGAATTTCACGGTCCAGCACAGGTCGCAGGTGGCCCAACGCGGCGCGTCGGTCCCAACTGGGCATCGGGCGAGTCAATAACAGTACCCGCAACGGGTGAACACGGGTTTCGGTCTGCTGATTCAGCCGGTCCAGCAGATCCACCACCTGGTCGGGAGCCTCCTCCGGGTGGTCAACAATCAACAGGGTTGCCGGTGCCAGATCAGGCGGCAGGTCGCTGTTGTCGCCGGGGAGGGTGGACGTCTGGTTGAGGTCGGCTGTGATCACATGCCACCCTTGTTCGGCCAGTTTGCCGCCCACTTCATTTGCCAGACGGGACTTGCCGACGCCGCTCTCTCCTACCACAAAACGCATCTGTAGCGATTCGTCGGTGGCGGCCCAGGTGACCAACCCTGCCAGTACTCGCTCCCGGCCAATCATGGGGGTGACCGGCGCACCCAGCAGCGAGAACAGGCTGGGGATTGCTGGCGACATCAGATGTTCATCCGTCGCCTCGCTCGCAGGGGGAGTGATCAGGTCAGGGTCCGGTGTTTCTGAAGCAGACGGGGCCGTTTTTTTGGGCTGGGCTTTTGGGGCCGGGTCGCGCCACAACAGGTCGATGACCGCCGATACCAGGCCGATGCCGCCAGCCACCATCAAGGTCAGGGCTAACGTAGAGATCTCAGCAGCGGCAGGTAGCCACAACCGCATGGACCACACCACCGCACCGGCAAGGGTGCCGACCGTCAATATTTGTAGCAAGCCGTTCACGTTCTCCCACCTGGAGAACTCGACCTTGTCGGGTTATACATATACATAAGCGCGGTCTCTCCCTGACCTGTTTTTAAAGGAAATTATACACCCTCAGGGCAGCAATGTAGGATTTGGTGCGGTTACTGGATCTTCAGTTCAGTCTCGGTATAGTCGTTTTTGCCAATATGGTAGGCATGAATCAACGGCTTGTCTGGATCTCTCAGCCCCATGATAATCCAGCGAAAATCCGGGTCGATGCTGGCAATGGACTGATTGGCCTGCACCACATCGGCAATTGAGGGCACCGGGCTGGACTCGGTGTGGGAATGGAAGATCGCCACCACCTCCATGCCTGCGTCTTCAATGCGGCGGTAGGCGTATTCAGTGGCCTTGGGGCCGATGGCGAAGGTCATGGTGGATTGATCCACATTGTAGGCCGGGATCATCACCTTGACCTGCCGGTCGTTGGCCCCCAAAAAACCACAACACTCCAACGGTTTCTGTTTGTAGCCGTGGGTAAACATGGCGTCGATAATGGTCTGGGGGATGATCAGCATCGCGGTAAAATCAAAAAAACTGTTTTATAAACAGGTGGGTCCCAGAGAATACATAGAACTCGGCATCCCCAAACAAAAGTTGCTCTACGCCGACCGAAAAGGACCGTCCGAGCATCAGTTCCATGCCGCCACCCACTGCAAAATAGGCTGCTGACGAGTGGTCCTTGGAGGGGCCCACTGCGGGTTGGTGGATCGACGAAAATACCACGGCCCCGCCGAAGAGCCCGTAAGTGTGCAGGATTGACAGGTCGGTGCCGAGCCGCAACAGGGCTGCGCCGTAGCCATCAAACTGGCGTTTGAAGGTGGAACCGGGCCGCACAGCGTCGGTACCGCCTGCCCCCAACTGCACCTCCCAGCCCAGCAACGGCGTCAGCTGTTGCCCGGCGCGCAGGGACAGGCCGTAGGCGGTGGCGGTTTTGTCCAGGTTGTCTTCGTCAAACGCCCACGCCAGTGTGCCACCACCCAGATAGTAGCGACCCACATGGTGGCGGGTTTGACCGCCCCAACCGGACCGATCGTCATAACGGGCGTCGCCACCATCGTCGTCGTAGTGGTCGCGGCGCTCCCCTGACTCCCGGCGGTCGTAACGGTCTTGCCGGTCGTTTCGCTCATACCGATCACTGCGATAGCCGTCGTCGTCGCGCTCGTCGTCGTAGGCAAATGTTGGGGTAGCGCCCAGTATCAACGCGGCCAACAGGGCCAGCAGGCCAATCCGGATCGAATGGTACACACACGCCTCTTCATGGTCTGGATGCAGAGGGCCAGACGGTCCACCCAGCCAGGGTGTACAAACCGGTGGAGCCGTTGGCCTCACCCGCCCGGAATACTCTGGTTACGGCAATAAACCGCCGACACAATGTCATCTCTATTACAGATAACGACACCCGGCGACATATAACAATGTAACAAGGGCAGGCGGGGCCAGTTAGCCACCCCTGCCCACTGCCGGTTAGCTGGGAATGCCCATAAACGGAACCATCAGCACCAGCATCAATACCCACCAACCCCACTTAGGAACATTCAGCACGCGACAATCTCCCACCGAGTGTCGACTCCCGTAGCCAGGTGCAATCTCCCAATCGCAATCCCGGTACAACAATCCGGCCTTGCTATTAATGCTAGGAAAAAAACCGTAAATTTGCAAGGAGATATGATCTGCTGGCCGCATAGGCATTGGGGGAAGGGCCGGTTTCGCGTATGCTGACCCGATGCTAAAGACAGCCCCCACCAGTGTTTTTTCCGGTTTGTTTGGCCGGGTTCGGGGGGGGCTCCTGCTGTTGTTATGGGGCCTGGTATGGCTGTGCCAGCCTGTTGCCGTCAGGGCTGAAGACGGTTTTCGAGTTGCGCCCAGGCCGTCAGCATGGGCCGGTTTTATGGCTGGAATGAGCGTGGGATGGGCAGTTCACGAGGCCGGTCATTTTGTAGTGGCAGCGAGTCAGGGAGGTCATGCCCATTTTGACGGGGTGACCATCACCTACCCTCACGCCGGGTTCAGCCCTCGCCAGCGGCTGCGTACTGCGTCGGCCGGGTTCCAGTTCCAGTGGCTGGTGAGCGAGGCGGTATTGCTGCCACGGGAGGCCCGCCTGACAGACCATCCCGTCAGCGCGTTTGAAGGCGGCGTGGTGAGTGCCCATCTGGCGATCTCTGCCACCTATCTGGCGGGGCTATACCGCCATCCAGAGAGTGACGTAAGCGGCATCTCCGCCGGTAGCGGTGTGCCGCCCGGTCAGGTGGTGGTGTTGCTGGCCGTGCCTGCGCTCATCGATGGCTGGCGGCTATTTGGCCGTTCGACACCGGGCTGGTTGCCGACCCTGTCTTTGAGTATAAAAGGGAGCATGGTGGGCTGGGTGTGGCAGTTTTAGCCCTCCCCTAAAACGACACCAGCCGATCCGGTGCAGGACCGGATCGGCTGGATGGTTGCGATCTCCCGGGCCTGACTGGCCTCAAGAGGGATTCGGGCGCAGGCCGGTCTTGTTTCCGACCTGCGCCCCAGCGACCCGCTTACAGATCGTAACCCCGCTCGTTGTGGCTGGAGATATCGAGGCCTTCGACCTCTTCTTCTTCAGTGACCCTCAGGCCCATGACTGCATCGACCACCTTGAGGATGACCAGTGTGGCGACACCACAGTAAACGATGGTGTAGGCCACTGCCTTGATCTGTGCAAACACCTGTGCGCCCATGGTCTCGTGGTTGAGGCCCAGCCCGCCGAAGGTCGGCGAGGCGAACACGCCGGCCAGCACCGCGCCGACAATACCGGCAACCGCGTGCACACCGAACACGTCCAGCGAGTCATCGTAGCCCATCATCTGTTTGAGCTTGGTGGCGGCCAGGAATGAGATCAGGCCAGCGGCCAGACCCAGCAGGATGGCGCCCATTGGCCCCAGGTTACCGCAGGCCGGGGTGATGGCCACCAGACCGGCGACCGCACCGGAAGCAATGCCCAGTGCCGACGGCTTGCCGGTGGTAATCCACTCGGCAAACATCCAGGTGAGCGCCGCCATGGCGGTACAGATCTGGGTGACGGCCATGGCCATACCGGCAGCGTTGTCCGCCGCCAGCTCGGAGCCAGCGTTAAAGCCGAACCATCCGACCCACAGCATGGCTGCGCCGATCATGGTCAGCCCCAGGTTGTGGGGTTTCATGGGGGTGCCCGGGTAGCCCTTGCGCTTGCCCAGTACCAGACAGAACATCAACCCGGCGATACCGGCGTTGATGTGTACCACGGTACCACCGGCGAAATCGATCACGCCGTCGTCACCCAACAGGCCGCCGCCCCAGACCCAGTGGCAGATAGGGGCGTACACGATCACCACCCAGATGGCCATCACAGCCAGCATGGACGAGAACTTCACCCGCTCGGCAAATGCGCCGACCATCAGTGCCGGAGTAATGATGGCAAAGGTCATCTGGAAGGTCATGAAGACCGTCTCGGGGATCGAGCCCGACAGGGAGTCCACCGACAGGCCGCTCAGGAACATGTTACCAAAGCCACCCCAGAAGGCGTTGCCTTCACCGAAGGCCAGGCTGTATCCGCACACGACCCAGATGATGCTCATCAGGCAGGTGATGGCAAAACACTGCATCAACACCGATAGTACGTTTTTAGAGCGCACCATACCGGCATAGAACAGCGACAGACCGGGAATGGTCATGAACAGTACCAGCACGGTTGCGGTCAGCATCCATGCGGTATCACCGGCGGACAGGGTGTCTTCCGCCAAGGCTACCTGAGGCAGCAAGAAGAGTATCGCACCGAGGCCGGACAGGGCCGCCCCGATACGTTTTAGAATGGGTTTCATTGGTTGATCTCCTTCCAACGCAATAACAGACAACACATGAGTTACAGGGCATCCGCGCCGGATTCACCGGTACGGATCCGAACGGCCTTTTCAACAACCGACACAAACACTTTGCCGTCACCGATATTGCCGGTGCGGGCGGCCTCGACGATGGCGGCGATGATGGCGTCTTCGACGCTGTCATCCACCACGATCTCAACCTTGACCTTGGAGACGAAATCGACGAAATATTCGGCCCCCCGGTACATCTCCTTGTGGCCCTTCTGGCGGCCATATCCTTTTACTTCGGTGACGGTCATGCCGCTCACGCCCGCTTCATTCAAGGCCTCTTTGACTTCGTCGAGCTTGAATGGCTTGATGATCGCTTCGATCTTTTTCATGCCTTACCCTTTTGTTCAAATTGCAGCAGTCACTCGGTACCGGTGTGGCGGTTTGAAACAGTGCAACACCGGTATTCACAATGGGTCGGCAGGGGCGTGCGCTCCGGGGTCGTTGCCGACTTCCTGAGGCGTGCCACCGCCGAAATCAGTCGAACGCTTTCGCAAGTCGTGTGCCACGGCGTAATGAGTTGTCACAACATCATGTTTGTTAATGGTATTTTGTCGTAAATTCGGGTGGGCCTTCAGCTGTTTTTACCTGTGCAGCAGCAACCATAATGTCGTGTATTAGACGTAAAGGTTGTTATTAATACGACAATAATGTCGTATTATGTGCACCGTTTTTGTCGCGACTTGCCACCACTCGGGTCGCCGCGCAGGAGCGGCTGGCTGATCTGGTAGAAATGCGTCGGACGGGGCGGTATCCTTACGGCTGCCCGAATTGGGCCAGCAGTACAGCAGCGAGTATGTGTCCATGACCCAGGCGGATCGATACAAGAAGGCGCGGGACCGCTTTGCCAAGGGACAATGGTCCGAGGCGTGGCAGCAATGCCAGCAGATATTGGCTCGCGCCCCCCAGCATGCAGAGGCCTTAACCCTGTCGGGTCGAATCCGCTTTGCAGAGGGCGACCACAACGGTGCCATTGGGCTATTGCAACAGGCCATTGCCGCCCAGCCCAGGTCGGCTTCTGCCTACGACCATCTGGGGCGGGTGCTGACGGACGTCAGCCGGGTTGACGAGGCAGAGCAGTCGTTTTTACGGGCCTTGCAGTATGCCCGTGACGGCTCTGCTCAGGCCCGCGCGATCCGGCTGGCGTTGGTGGATGTATTACTAAAAAAAGGGCGTCTGGAGGAGGCGGTGGCCCACTTTGACGTCATGGCCCCCACCCTGGGTAAAAAAGAGGCGCCGTTGTACGCCCGCTGGGGCGATGCCCTGTCTGCCGCAGGGCGTTCTGCAGAGGCCGCAGATCGATACGCCACGGCGGCGTTACAGGCCTCGACCAGCCAGCCGGGTGAGCCTCCCTATCGGTTGCGACAAGTCGCCATGTTGCTGGATGCAGGCGATCATCAACAGGCGGAGGAGGTGCTGGCGTCCGTAAGGGGGGTGGCCCCGGAGGCGGCTACATACTATGCGCTCGGTGAGTTGTTGTACGACAATCACCAACACGGTGAGGCGCGACGGGCATTTGATCGTGCGGTACAGGCCGCGACCGATGATCAGCCGGTGAACGCGGTATTCAAACGTGGGTTATCTGCCTGGTACCTGGGTGATTACCCCGCCGCCGACGCGGATTTTGGGCAGGTGCTGGCGTGGCAGCCAGATCACCAGGGGGCACGAAATTGCCGCCCGTTTGCTCAGGTGTATAACCCGGACGCCACACCAGAGCAGGTAACCGAGGCCCACAAGGCGTGGGGCCAATACGCGGCGTCGCGGGTTTATGGTGAGGTGGGTGAGGCCCCTATTCGCGACCGGGACCCGGACCGGGTGTTGCGGGTTGGGTATCTGTCGCCGGATTTTCATAGCCATCCGGTATCGATGTTTCTGGCTCCCCAGTTGTCGTTTCATGACCCATCACAGGTGGCGGTGACCTGTTATTCCAATGTACAGCGGCCCGACAGTGTGACTGCCGCATTTCGCCAGTTGAACGTGACCTGGCGCGACATTACCAAACTGGACGACGCGGCGGTGGCCGAGCAGATCCGTGCCGACGGCATCGATATTCTGGTGGAGATGGCCGGTTTGACCGCCAATAACCGGCTGGCGGTACTGGCGCGCCGGGTGGCCCCTATACAGGTGTCGTACATTGGCTACCCAACCACCTCCGGCTTGCCCGGCGTCGATATTCGGTTGACCGATCACACCTGTAACCCGACCGGTACCGACCGCCTGTTTACTGAACGGTTACACCGCTTGCCCGACTGTTTTTGCTGTTATCTCACCCGACTGGATATTCCTGACCCCAACCGTTTGCCAGCCCTTGATAACGGTCATGTGACCTTTGGCAGCCTGCTGAATATCAAGAAGATCAACGCCCAGGTGGTGGCCCGTTGGGCGGCAGTGTTGCAGGCGGTGCCCAGCGCGCACATGGCGATTTTTAGGCATGTATTGCGGGCCAGAGAGGGGCGCGAACGGCTGTTAGCGCTGTTTGTGGCTGAGGGCATTGAGCCGGAGCGTATCGAGTTGCATTGGAAGATGCCGCCCGACGGCAGTTTTATGCAACTTTACCATCGGGTGGATATGGTGCTTGATACGCTGCCGTTTTGTGGGCATACCTCCGCTTGCGAAGCGCTATGGATGGGGGTGCCGGTGGTCACCCGGCTGGGCGAGAATAACCCGGGCCGCATGGTCGGCAGTATCTTGAAGGGCGTGGGGTTACCGGAGTTTGTGGCAGAGGACGACGATCAATTTGTAGCGATTGCCGCCGATTGGGCCGGTCGGTTAAACGATCTGGATGCCCTGCGGCAACGGCTGCGGGGGCAGATGGCGGCCTCCCCCCTGACCGCAAGCGAGCCGTTTACCCGCAAGATCGAGGCGGCCTATCGGCAGATGTGGCAGGACCGATTGA
>JALWRU010000390.1 GCA_026994095.1 Nitrospira sp.
AATCCGGCTGATTCAGGGTGCTGATCACTGCGTATCGATTTGCGGCACGTAAATAGGCCAGTGAGGAGATCCATCCCCCTCCCTTGAGTACATGGAACTTTTCACCAAACGCCTGTCGCTTCAAAGTGCTTTCCGGTGGTGCAGTGTACCATGACGATGTCCATTCCTGAACGCTTCCAGACATGTCTAACACTCCATAAGGGCTGATATTTTCCGGGTGTGAACCCACCTCATCAGGGGTCTCCCGAAACGGGCTGTTATAAGACACGTAGGACGGCTGCCAGTCGTTTCCCCACGGATAGATACGCCCATCGGTACCACGGGCCGCCTTTTCCCACTGGGCCTCGGTGGGCAGCACCTTGCCACGCCATTTACAATAATCGCTGGCCTCGAAAAAAGAGATCCCACCTACCGGCCAGCGGTCCTGGAGCGGATGTTTTGGCAAGATCCAGTAGGGCACGGCATGTCCGGTAGTGCCTTCCACAAAGGCCTTATAGTCGGCCACGGTGGCCTCAAGCTGATCTATCCAGAACCCATCAAGTTCGACAGTGTACCGGGGGATGGAGTCCACACCCACCTCTACCCCCAGTTGACCATCGGCACGGTCGTGGCCCATCAAAAATGGCCCGGGCGGGACCCACACCATGCCTTGTAATGTCTTTGGCGATATCGGGGGAGACGGCGCGGTGTGGGCGCAGCCCCATATTCCGACCACCAGCACAATGACGACGCCCCATCGAATAACCCGCATTGCTGGTCACCCTCCCCCGGCATCCCGGGCGCAGCGAAAGCCGATCCCCCGATGGCGTTTTGATGGCAGGTATGAAAGGGTCCGGCTATATAGCGATCCGTAGGGCATCATGGCAAGGTTCCATGCACCTCCCCGCGCCACTTTGTACTGCTCGCCAAACGACGACCTGGTTAGCGTACTGCCCGGATAGGCCTTGTACCAGCTATCGGTCCACTCGGTGACATTGCCACACATATCCTGCACACCGTAGGGGCTCACATCCCCGTCCGTGCTACCCACAGGAATGGTCCATCCAATACCGGTTTCACGGGTGTGGCACCGTTTGTTATCAGGCTCATCGCCCCACGGGTATCGATTGCCATCGGGTCCACGTGCAGCTTTCTCCCATTCGGCCTCGGTCGGTAAACGTTTTCCCTGAGCGAGGCAGAACGCATTGGCGTCATCCCAGGTCACGTAGATCACCGGATGCTGACCCAGGCCCTTGGGATAGGTCCCGTCTTTCCAGCTAAAGAAATCCGTAAACAGGGCGTCTGCCGGGACATCCCGGTTACTGGACTTCAGGAAGACCCGATAGGCCTCGTTGGTCACCTCCAGCCGATCAATCCAGAAATCAGGTAACGTGCGACGATGGCGGGGAAGCGAATCGATCCCCACCTCCACTCCGACCCGGCCATCGCGCTGGTCGGCCCCCATGACAAACTCACCGGCAGGTATCCTGATCATGTCGGCAGTGGGTGCCATTGTATTGGACGCCAATAAAAAACCAGGCTGCGCCAGCAGAAAACAGGCCACCCACACGACCATGCTGTACCTGTACATCGGTAGCGCTACCCGGGCTTCTGCCCACCTGCACACCAGGGGGCGACCGTATTGGCAGTATTCGGGCTCTGGTAGGCGCAGTTGTCCATTACCTCTGCGTGGCACCGGAGGAAGCACTTGAACTCCCCACCCTGTGCGCCCAGATCGTTGTATCGCCAGACCGGTTTGGCATCCAGGGTGCCATCCGCCTGTGGGCCAAAATTGATCAAGTGGGTATTCACCACGTTGTCGACCGCCCCATCGAGGCTGTCAGGCGGCAGCAGGCCACCCATTCCATCACCATAAATGGTGTTGGTCGCCTCTACATTGGAATGCACGTTGTAGTGGCACTCGTGACAGTAGGCTCCGGTGAACTCCAGATGGTACATATGGAGGTTGCCCTCCCAGTGCGAGTCACCCGCACCCGGTTTGCCGAAGAAGCGGGTCCAACTGTCATCGGACCGGACCGCTCCGACTGCATTCGGGTCAAATGCGCGCCGGTCATGGCACTGGAAACAGAGCAAAAAGTTATCCCAGTGGGAGGTGGCGGCCCCATCCGAACCGGCACTGGCGCACTTGGCCAGTGACACCGGAGGCACCCCGCCAAAGGGTGGGTCACTCTCGTAACACCGATTGGGGTTGAGAATATCGGTGTTGTAGTTGTTGCGCAGGATGCGCAATTTTTTTGAGCCGTGGGGGCCCACCGCCGGATACTCCGGGAATAACGGCTTTAACGGCAGGAAGTTGGAGGCTGTATCGGTGGCCCGCAGGTTGGACTCGGTGACCGGCCCCGGCACCACGTTGGTCTCCTCTGAGTTGTGACAATCGGTACAGTTGATGGTGCTGTCCACGGTCAAACCAGAGCCGGACAACTGCAGCTGTTTATCCAACTGGGGAGAGCGGTTACGACCCGGCACCGCCACCGGATGGAACGAGGCGTTTACCAACTGCTGGGTATGCCCCGGCGCGGTATCCGGCGTATTGGGGTCAAACTCCTTGCGTTTGTTGGAGAAGCCCCGATAACTGAAGGAAGGGTTGCTGGGGGTCAGGTCCCGCGGGTCGCTACGACGGTGGGTATCATCAGGAAAGCGATCCCCCGCAAAGATATTGACATAACTATTGCCGTGGCAGCGGAAACAGACCTCGTACACGAAAACTTCGCGAGAGTTGCCCGGAACGTCCGGGCCCACCACATTGCCATTGACGTCGATACCGCGCATCCCCTTCAGGCGATTGTCTGCAACCACCTGGTGCGGGTTATGGCAATCGGTGCACTCGATGTGCATGTTATCCGGCTTGCCCAGACCGATCGGCCCCTCGTTGTTGGGCGGCGGGTTAGGAGAAAACAGCTCCACTCCCTCCCCCGGGTTTTTAATAAAGACCGGCTCGTGACCCGGTGCCAGACTCAGGTTCATGGCCGCGCCGCAACGACTGTCGTCCTGCAGGTAGTGCGGCTGGGTGCTCTGCAAGGCGGGCTCACAATTGGTGAGGTTCTGATCCTTGTTGAACTGGCTATAGATATCAGGGGCCACCCGCGCCGTCAGAAAGCGTGGGAAGGTGGTAGAGGTATTATCGCCTGCCGCCAGCTTATAGCTGGGCTGCTGAGTACCCGCCTCCGGTATCGATCGGGTATTCGGGGCATGGCACAGAAAACAGGTGTTTTCTACCGCATCGACTGCCGTGCCGCTAATCTCGCTCACCCCTTCCCGATGCAGACGTTTCGCACCTTGGGCCGTATGGGGGTCGTGACAGTTGCGGCAAGCGGTCTGGGCCACCGTGTGCTGCCCATCAAAATCGTAACCAAAATTGTCAGGCGGGTTGTTCGGGTCGCCCGGATAGGTATTGCGCAACACTTGCGAAACCGCATGAGAGCTGCCTAACCAACCGGGCTTCTCATGGCAGTTCAAACACAAGATATCAG
>JALWRU010000391.1 GCA_026994095.1 Nitrospira sp.
CAAAGTTCCGCTCTGCCCAGCGACAGGGGGGCGGTTTCCAGATGTCGAACAGCCGAAACAGGGCGAAGCCGATGAGTAGCTCCGGCAGGGTGGCGGTGGCTCCGATCAGGGTGATCATGATGCCGGCAATCTCGTCGATCACCACTGCGCCCGGATCTTTGCGGCCCATGTACTCGGCGGTGCGATCAGCGGCCACGATGCCGATCAGGGTGATCGCCAGGGTCATGACCAGATAGACCGGCAACGACAGCCCCAGTAGAGGCCAGACCAGCAGTACCCCCACCAGGCTGCCTGCAGTTCCTGGTGCACCGGGCACATAACCGCTGCCGAATCCGGTGCCTAAAAAAACCCACAGGCGGGTACGTATTCCGGGTGCGGGCGACGGGTCCATGGGCAGCACCGTATCACGCCGCTTTTGGTCGGGCAAACCGAATGGTGGTCAGCGGTACGGATGGCGATCGACAGGGCCTCATTAAATGACCATTTCTGTCCGATAGGACGGGGATATTTTGTCATTGAATCCGGTGTGGATTCCGTCAAGGAGCCCCGCCCTGTGGGACGCAACTCACTATGTCCAACAACTCGGCTCGCCATCTGCTGTTACGCCATCGGGATGTGCCTGAAATCTATCGGCTGGAAAATTATGTGCGTGAGGGAGGCTACGGCACCCTGAATCAGGTGTTGGGACAGGTCTCCCGCGAGGAGTTTATCGAGTGGAACGCGGTCGCCAACCTGCGTGGTCGCGGTGGCGCCGGTCAACCGGTAGCGAAAAAGTGGCGGCGGGTGGCGGATGTCCCCGGTCAGCGCTACGTGATTGCCAACGGTGACGAGAGCGAGCCGGGTACCTTCAAGGACAAAGAGTTGATGGAAGAGAACCCCCACCAGTTGCTGGAAGGGGTCATCCTGTGTGCCTATGCGGTCAAGGCCACCAAGGCGATCATCTATGTACGGCTGGAGTATGAACTGGCGCAAGAGCGGGTGGCGCAGGCCATTGAATCTGCCCGCGCTGCAGGCATGCTGGGGCCGGACATCCTCGGCACCGGAGTGGAACTGGAGTGTGAGCTGTTTGTCAGCGGCGGGGCCTACATCTGTGGTGAGCAGACTGCCCTGATCGAGAGCGTGGAGGGCAAACTGCCCATCCCCCGCCCCAAGCCGCCGTTTCCGACCGTTAGCGGCCTGTGGGGTCGCCCGACGGTCGTGCAGAATATTGAGACCATGGCCGCGATCCCGCTGGTAGTGACCGAAACCCCGGAAGGGTTTGCCGCCATCGGTGCGGCGGGCACCCCCGGCCCCAAGGTTTTTTCCATGAGTGGCCATGTGGCCAAGCCGGGTAACTACGAGGTCCCCACCGGCACCACCCTGCGCCAGTTGATCGAGATGGCCGGTGGTATGACCGGTGGCACCCGCTTCAAGGCGGCCTTGACTGGCGGTGCCGCCAGCGCCTTTGTCACCGCCGATCACCTGGACCTGTCGCTGGAGTTCGATACCTTGAAGGCCATCGGTGCCGAGTTCGGTACCGGTGCGATCATGGTGTTCGATGAGCACACCTGCATGGTCAGCGCCTGTCAAAGCCTGCTGCGATTTTTTCGGGATGAATCCTGCGGCAAATGTACCCCCTGTCGGGAAGGCACCCGCATGATGCACGACTGGCTGGCCCGTCTGGAGGACGGTGGCGGCACCCTGGCCGACGTGGACGCGCTGTCGCGGCTGTCCGGCTCAATCCCCGGCACCACCTGCTGCGCTCTGGCCGACGGGGCCTGTATGCCGGTGACCAGCGCGCTGAATTACTTTTTAGATGAGTTCCGTTACCACATCGACCACGGCCATTGCCCGCCCAATGAACGCCCGATGGTGATGCCCCATGACGCCATCGCCGGCACCTTTCCGCAAGGAGAGTGCCCGGAGGGGATGCCGGAGCCGCCGGACCCGCTGTCCAAGGAAACCGCGCTTCCCCGCTAAGCCGCGTTATACTGGCGCCGCCCTTTGAAGTGGAGGAACGGCGCGTGTTGGTAACCCGGTTTTTTGTAACATCTCATGACCACCGGTCTATGGTGCGCTGGTGAAGGCGCTCAAACTTGGGGTCATCCTGATGGCAGTGCTGCTGACAGGCGGCTTTGCGGTGTTGGGAGCCACCTGGTGGAAGTCCCGCGATGGCGGTATACCGACCCATTCAGCCACGTCGTCCGACCCGGCCAGCCGCTGGCAAACGTCACTTGGGTTGCCACCGGGCAGCCGTGTGACCACCCTTAATAGCGAATCCCGCACACTGGATATGGTGGTGACCCTGCCAGATGGTGAACAGATGATCTATCTGGTCCGTCGCAAAGACGGCCAGATCACCGGTGAGGTGCATCTGCACGGCACCGGGACAGGAGCCGAATAATGAGCCGCAGCCAAAACGATAACCCCAAAACCAGGCGGGCTACGGCCAAGTCAAAAAAAGCGGAGCGCAGCCCCAAAACCGAGCGCGGCCCCAAAGCGGAGCGCGGTCCTAAAACCGAGCGTGGCCCCAAAGCGGAGCGCGACTCCAAGTCCGAAAATAAGGCCCTGAGTATTCGTCTCCTGAATGCGCTGCAAAAGGCCGACGGCAAGCAGATCTCCAGTGGTGATCTGATGCGTATTTTGAACCTTCCCCGCCAGCGTAAAACCGCAGTGCGGCGCACCCTGCGCGATCTGGTGGAGAGCGGCAAGGCGGTGCGCAAAGGCAACGGTTATCGCCTGGGCAGCAAGGCGGGTGGTGCGGGCAAGGGGGGCAAAAAGAGCGCGGTCTCTACCGGTCGACTGGTGGGCCATGCGGACGGCTTCGGGTTTATCATTCGCCCGGACGGGGACGATGTCTTTGTCCCGCGTCGGGAGATCAAGTCGGCCCTGCACGGAGATACCGTATCGATCCGGGTGCAACAGGGTCACGATGGGCGCTTTAGCGGCACCGGCCTCAAGATTGTCGAGCGCGGCTGCACCAGCCTGGTGGGGCGGCTGGAGAAGTGGCGCGGGCGGTGGCGGGTGATCCCGCTGGATGGCCGTCTGGGGCACCCGGTCTACGTGCACTCCAAGTCCACCAAACAGGCCAGGGCCGGAGAGTTGGTAGAGGTATCGATTACCGGTTACCCGGAGAACGGCGAAAACATGACCGGGCGGGTCAGCAACACCCTGGGGGACGGCACCGACCCCCTGCGTGACAGCGATCTGGTGCTGGCCGAACTGGGGGTGGACCCGGCCTTTCCGGCACAAGTGCTGGCCGCCGCCGAGGCGCTGCCGGACAAGGTGGACAAGAGCCACCACACGGGCCGTAAGGACCTGCGCAAGCTGCCCACGGTCACCATCGACGGCGAGACCGCCAAGGATTTTGACGATGCCATCTCGCTGGAGGCGGGTGAGGACGGCAGCGCCACCCTGTGGGTGCATATTGCCGACGTGGACCACTGGGCACCAGAAGGCACCGAGTTGGATCAAGAGG
>JALWRU010000392.1 GCA_026994095.1 Nitrospira sp.
ACCACGACAATGGTGGCGGTTCGCGCAAGCTCAAGGCGGGCATGGTATTGACGGTAGAGCCGGGGCTGTATGTGGGCGCTGAAAAGGAGATTCCGACAGGCTACCGCAACTGCGGTATTCGTATTGAGGATGACGTGCTGGTGACCGCCAAAGGCCATCGGGTATTGACTGCGGCCATTCCCAAGGCTGTGGACGAGGTGGAGGCGGCCATGGCGGCTGCGGTCTGAGTTTGTCTCGCTACGGCTACTGGCTGTTGGTAGCAACCCTGCTGGCCGGGTGTAGCCGCGACCACCCCGTAAGCGCTCCACCGGACCCGCAACAGGTGGTGATACAGGCGTTGGCCCATCCGGGTGATAAGGGGGCTGGTGAACTTATCTTCAAGAGCCGTTGTATTCACTGTCATGGAGATCAGTCTGCCGGAGAGCCACCCACCGATTTTGACCTGGGTGAAGGTAATCCGCGCCGTTTTCGGGGGTATCAGGAGTTGAGCCGGGAGGACCACGTAAATGCGGTGGTCAACGGTTTTGTCAATGAGGACACCGGCCACCAGAACATGCCCGCGTTTGCGCTGCGGTTGACCCCACAGCAGGTGGCCGATGTGGTGGCCTATGAGCGTAGCATCATGGCCAAAACCGGCCCCTACTGGGAGGAGAGCCGCCGCTCCTGGTGGCCGCGTCGGGCGACCCCGCAAAAGCCGCCCGGATATTGATGAATTCCCGCTTTTTTTCGCTTCATTAAAGGTTTGCACTCAATCTGCCGACAGGACCCATGTATACCGCCCATTGCGGCGCAAACTGGAGGATCTGATGGCGAATCGCAAACATACCTACAACTGGACCGGAATGCTGACGGCAGCGGTATTGGCGGCCAGCACCCTGTTGCCGGGAGTGGCAGCGGCGGAGGGGGTTCACATTTTAGGCGACTGGAGCGGCACCACCATGAGCCGTGCCAGGATGGTGTCGATTATCAACGAGGCCACCGGTGGTGATTCGTCCTTGACGGTGGACCTGTCGCGCATCCCTGCCAGCATGACCGAGGCGGAGTTGCGCTCCCAGATGGGGCGCTCCAAACGGATTTCTGATGCCCTTGCGGCAGGTGCCAGTGAGGCATTTTCTGACAATGCCAGCACCGTGTCTGCCCAGCAGATGTCCCGGTCCCATCAGGGTATGAAGATGGGCATGGCGGTGGATCAGGGTCCGGGCCGCAAATCGGCCCCGTCCATGAAAAAACAGCAGGCGGCGGTAGAGGCGTCCCAACGGCAGGCCATGGAGGCCATTGCCAAAGCCATGGCCGATGAGCCGGACCCGCAGCCGGTCAAAATGAGCAAGGCCATGCCGACCCCGGCACCCACGCCTGTGGCCCCGGAAGTGGCACCCACGCTGGTCAAGGCTGCCCCGGTAGTGGCCGCAACTCCGGTGAAGGCTGCCCCGGCAGTGAAGTCAGCCCCCAAGGTGCATGTGAAGGTGAGCGACCCGGTTGCCCGTGGGCTCAGGGAGTATTACCAGGGTGACTTCGTTGGTGCGGCAGACTATTTCAGCCAGGCCATTTCCGAGAATCCGGACGATGTGGCCGCCCGCTTCTATCTGGGCTATAGCCACTATCGGCTGGGGGAGCACCAGCAGGCGCGGGCCGCGTTTGTCAGCGCCTATGCCATCGATCCGGGTTTCTCGCCGGTGGTCCCACCGACCCGCAATCCGTGAATGGCCGATCCGCCTGAGCGGGTCGCTCAAACGAGACCATCAAGCCCTCATAAAAAAGGCGGCCCCCACAGTAGGTGCCGCCTTTTTTGATGTCTTAACGTGAGTGCCTAGCGGCTGTTTTTGCTGCCCTTGCCGTTCTGAGCATTTTTACCATTTTTACCATCGCCGCCGTTGCCGTTTTTGCTGCCGTTGCCGCCATTGGCAGGCGGGGCTGACTGGCCAGAGGGCGGGTCGATCTTGACCCGGCTGATGCGCATGCCGTCCATATCGACGATGGTGAAGCGGTAGTCGCCCTCGCGCACCACCTCGCCGCCGTGGGGGATGCCCTGCAAGCGGTCCAGCATAAAGCCGCCCAGCGACTCATATTCGGGCGATTCGGCAATGGTAATTTTGTAATCGTCGTCCAGATCGCCAATCGTGGTATCCGCGTCCACCACCAGCGAGCCGTCGCGCAGACGCTTGGCACGGTCGTCTTGCGGGTCGTATTCGTCACGAATGTCGCCGACGATCTCCTCGACGATGTCCACCACCGTAACCAGACCGCTTACGTCACCGTATTCGTTGACCACCACCGCCATCTGCATGTGGCGTCGTTGCAGTTCTTTGAGCAGCCGCAGCACCTTCATGGTCTCGGGCACAAAGTAGGGCGGGTGTAACATCTTTCTGATCCCGCCGGAGAAACTGTCCGGGTCGCGCATGATCTGGATCAGGTCTTTGTAGTTGAGGATGCCGCAGATGCGGTCGCCGTCGTAGACCGGATAGCGGGCGTGCATGTTCTCGGCGATGAGGTTGAGGATCTCCTGCAACGGCATCTGAATGTCCACGTAGCGCATGCGCGGGCGGGGCACCATGATCTCTCGCACATGGGTGTCGGTGAAGTCGAACACACTGTGGATCAGCTCTTGTTCACCGGCTTCAATCTCGCCCTTTTCACGGCCTTCTCGCAGCAGCAACTTGATGTCTTCTTCGGTGGCCAAAGGCGAACTGGGAGAGCTGTCGACCCGCAACAGCCGCAATAGAAAGCGGCTCGACAGGGACAGTACGTAGGCAAACGGGTAGACCAGAATCGAGATGCGGTGGATGGGGCGTCCCAGCCAGGTGGCGATGGTGTCTGGATAGCGCACCGCCAGCGCCTTGGGCAGCAGTTCGCCCAGTACCAGCGTCAGGTAGCTGATGACTGCCACCACGGTGGCCAGCGACAGCATGGGCACCAGTTCGTGCATGGAGGCGGGCAGCCATCGATACAGGTACGGTTCTACGACCTGATCGGCGGAGGCTCCACCCAGGGTGGCAGCGGTGGCACCCACCACGGTAATGCCTACCTGTACGGTAGCCAGAAAACGGTCGGTATCGCCCAGTAGCTCCACCACATGGCGTGCCCCGATATCGCCCTGTTCGGCAAGCTGCTTGATGCGCGCCTTGTGGGACGAAACGACTGCGATCTCGGCGCATGAGAAAAAACCATTGACGACGATCAGGCCGAGAATGATCATCGCCTCGAGCAAAGTGCCTTCCAAGGTGGCAGTGCCCTCCATCCAGATTGTTATTTCAGGCCAGCATAGACGTGCACGTTAAAAGGGGCAAGTTTTGGCCCCGATAGCGACAGTGTCCAGCCCCTCTCAGCCCCCTTTCGGTTTTGTTTTGGTGGGCCTGAAGGTAAACTAGGGCGGCCAGAAACCGTGTGACAGGGTAGAGAGATCAAGCAGATGGGCAGTGACCAACTCGCAGCGGACCAGGTCTGCGGCATCATT
>JALWRU010000393.1 GCA_026994095.1 Nitrospira sp.
CCCAGATCCTGGTAGTAGGACGGATCGACTTCATAGCTGGGCAGCTCGGTCAACGACTCCAGCAACACCTTGAAGTGGTCCTTGTCGTGGCGGGCCACAAAGGCGTCAAAACTTTCGCCGCCCTGACGCTGCTCCCGGTAGTGATCCAGCAGGGCGTCGACCACTTTGGGACCGTGCTGGGCCGGAATCCGCAAGGTCGGGCTGGCGACAATGGTCTCGCCGTCGCCGGAACGTCCACCCAGATGGACCTCATAAAATGGTGCCATGTGGCCGTCGTTCTTCTTGGCAGTGCCGTGGAAACCCATGCTGGCAATGTGGTGATGGCCACAGGAGTTGGGACAACCGCTGATCTTGATGCGGGCGCCACCATCGTCCTGATACCGATCCGGGTTGGCCGCCATGTGGGTGGACAACAGGGTGCCCATGCCACGGGAGGCGGTCAGCGCCAGATTGCAGCTTTCCGCACCGGGACAACTCATCACATCGGTTAGATGCTGGGCGCCGGATTCAGCCAGATTGATGATTACCAACTCATCGTACAAGGCCCGTACCCGGTCGTTTGGCACCGAGATAAAGACCATGTTTTGCTGCACCGTCAGGCGCATCTCACCGACGCTGGAGTAGCTGCGGGTCAGGCGAGCCAGATCGCGCAGCTGGTTGGTGGTCAGATCGCCCAGCGTGAGCGCCAGTTGCACACTGCTCAGGCCCTCGTTGCGCTCCGGCTTGACGTTGGTGGCGGCCCAGCGGTCGTACCCGGAGGTGCCCGGCATCACCAGCGGCCACGGCGTGACGTTGGTATTGGGGACCGGCGCAGGCATCGTGGGGAAGGTGACGCCCTCCTCCACCATCTTGGCGCGCTGCTCGTCGTAACGACGGCGGAACTCATCCTCACCCAACCGCTCCACCAGAAATTTGATGCGGGCGCGAGAGCGCTGCTTGCGATTGCCGTACAGGTCGAACAACCGCACCATGGCCTCACAAGCGGGCAGAATCTCGTCCACCGGAACAAATTCTTCAAACAGGTGCGCCACCCGTGGTGACGAACCCAGGCCGCCCCCCACCACCAGCCGGAAGCCGTACTGACCGTCCTTTTGTGCCGGGATCAGCCCCACATCGTGGATACCCGTGTGGGCACAGTCGGTATCGCAGCCGGACAGGGCGATTTTGAACTTGCGCGGCATGTTCTGGGTCACCTGATGGCGCAAAAAGCGCTCGTGGATCATGCGTGCATAGGGGGTGACGTCAAACAGCTCCTGACTGCACACACCCGCGTAGTGGCAGGCAGTGACATTCCGCACCGTGTTACCACAGGCCTCGCGGGTGGTGATGTCAGCCTTGGCCAGATCGCGCATCACATCGCCCATCTGCTCCAACTGCACAAAGTGGTACTGAAAGTCCTGGCGGGTGGTGACATGGGCCGGGCCCTGGGCGTAGTCGTCACCTACCCCTGCAATCACCTCCAGCTGCTCGGCATCGATACGACCGTAGGGCAGCTTGATGCGCAGCATCTGGCCGCCGCCACCACGCTGACCGTAGACCCCCTGACGCAGTCGGAACCCCTGAAACTTCTCTGCCGGAATATCGCCAGAGTTGAAGCGGGCCACCTCCCCTTCAAAGTGCACAATCTCTTCTTCCACCACGTTGGCATCACCAACATTGGGGCGGCTGTTCTCTACGGTGTCACTCATGGACTTCGCTCCTGGGGTGTAATCTCTACAAAATCGATCGGTTTTATACGACTTGCGTTAGTATATCGCCGATCTGGCGGATCGGCAAATGCCGCTGGCCGGCTCGACAAAAACGGCGTGGAAACCGCTGGCCGATCCACTGTACCCTAGCGAGCGTCAAAAGCATCGGTTGGTCACTGTTTTTGACCAGGTGGCATTAACCGCTGCCATCATGCGTACGGCTTTTCGGTCAAACGAGAGAAGATGTCCAATAGTCCCATCAAAATCGGTCTGGCACTGGGCGGCGGCGGTGCTCGTGGGTTGGCCCATGTGGGCGTATTGCGGGTGCTGGCGCGGGAGGGCATCGAGATCCATGCCATCACCGGGGCCAGCTTTGGCTCCATCATTGGTGCCATGTATGCCTGCGAGCCAGACGTAGGCAGCCTGTTGTCGCGGCTGCACGAGGCCCTCGACAGTGAGCTGTTCAAAAAAGCGCGCCGTAATTTTGTGCGCCATGAATTTGAAGAAGAGCGCCACCTGGGCATTATTTCGAGCTTCAAAAAGTTTTTAAAGCGGCAGATTTTTTACAGCGTCGCCCTGCGCATGCGCCAGTTGGTGAGCCTGGAAGAGTTCACCAGTATTATCGATACACTGGTACCGGAGGCCCTGGTAGAGAACACCAAAATCCCGTTTGCCTGTGTGGCCACCGACATCAGCCACGGGGCCGAGATCGTCCTGGCCGATGGCGACCTCAGGCAGGCGGTCTACGGCAGCAGCGCCATTCCGGGGGTGTTCCCGCCCATCAACTATCGAGGCCGCTATCTAGTGGATGGGGGCTGGTCCAACCGGGTACCCATCTCCCCTGCCCGCCAGTTGGGGGCCGATCTGGTGATCGCGGTCGATATCTCGGAGACCTTTGAAGAAGAGCCGGTCGAGAACCTCAATAACGGGCTGGAACTGGTCATTCGGGCCAACGCGGTGACCGGGCGGCTGTTGAGTGAGACCCAGCTCACCGACGCCGATGTGATCGTACGCCCGGATGTGGGCCACCTGCACTGGGCCGCGTTTGATCAGGCCGAGTTGTGTATCCGTCAGGGTAGCGCTGCCATGGAGGCGGCCCTGCCGCAGTTGCGAGACGCGCTGTCTGCATCCACCAACCCCAAATCTGGCGGACTGTTGCGGCGACTGGTAGGCAAACCAAAAGGTAACCCGGCCCCATGAGTGGCAACGATACCGTGTTGGTAGTGGATGACGAAGCGGGCATTCGCAAGACCCTGTCCGGGGTACTGGAGGATGAAGGCTACCGGGTGTTGACCGCTGCCTCTGGACCGGAGGCGCTGACCCGGATCGCTACCGAAACCATCCATCTGCTGCTGCTGGATATCTGGATGGAAGAGATGGACGGCCTTGCGGTGCTCGAGGAGGTGCAACAGCGCCACCCGGAAACCCCGGTCATCATGATGAGTGGCCACGGCACTATCGATACCGCCGTTGCCGCCATTAAAAAAGGGGCCTACGACTATCTGGAGAAGCCGCTCTCGCTGGAGCGGGTCACCCTGACCGTCGACCACGCCTTGAGTGAGTCGCGCCTGCGGCAGGAAAACCGCAGCCTTAAAGCCAGGATTGATCACCGCCTGCAGATGGTAGGCACCTCAGCCCCCATGCAAAAATTGCGGGCACAGATTGGCCAGTTGGCGGCCAACTGCCCACGGGTGTTGATCTCTGGTGAAAATGGCAGCGGCAAAGAACTGGTTGCCCGTGGGCTGCATACCTCCAG
>JALWRU010000394.1 GCA_026994095.1 Nitrospira sp.
TCAGGCGCGGGGCCTTGATGTTGCCCTTGAGGGACCCGCTGTCGGTGATCTCCACCAACTCGCTGGCACTCACATCACCCTCGACGTTGCCGGTAATGGTCACGGTCTGGGCAGACACATCGGCAGTCACCCGCCCGTTGGGGCCGATAATGACGTTGTTGTTGCTTAAGGTAATCTTGCCCTCAACGGTGCCCTCAACTGTGAGGTCTTCGTCACCGGACAACTCCCCTTTGATAACGATTGACTTTCCGATTACGGCAGCGCTCATCGGCGTACTCCTGTCTGACTGGGTAGGCCCGCTCGCAAACGCTTTAGGCGCTTCCGGCTTGCGGGTTTCCGCAGCGGGCTCTGGGGTTGTTTTTCGATTCCACATGTCGCGCTCTCTACATTCCTTCATGAGTCACGTAAGGGAGGTAACTCCCCGCACCGGCTCCCAGTGTTCGGTCCGTTACCGAAGCGTTTTATCATGGGCCAAGTCGGCCATTTTGGCAAGAACGCTGCCCAACTGCCTGCTTTCCAGTCAATTCATCCCACCCCCCTAAATGGCCTCCATTTTCCAGGTAATCTCCTGCAACCGTTCCGGCGCGAGCGCCCCCCGTGCCGCAGCAAATAAAAATCGCTCGTCTTTGAAAAAATGGCTCTTTTTGGCCCAGATCAGGCGGTTGCCGATCTCCAGCAGTTCCAGCACCTCTGGGTCATCGCCCGAGACGGTCGACAGGTCCATCTTCTCTAACGCGAGATTAAAGCGCTTGCGCAGGGAATCGAGCTGGCGGTGCTCTTTCTCGACCATCTCCAACGGGCCGATCTTGCCCATCAGCTCCTCCAGTTCGTCTACCAGAATGGCCTCGCGCCGTTCATGCTGCACAAAGTCGTGGTTGATCAGTTTGACCGCATTCTGAATGGCCGCCTCCCACTCATCCGGGTTCTCCAGCAGGTCCGAAAAATTGGTGATGTAACGACTGATCTTGCGGTGCTCTTCCAGCAAGATATCGACCGGATGTACAAAGTCTGAAAGCTCCATAACCGCCCCCTAATAGTGTTGGCCCCCGGCCTGCGCATGGTTTACGCGTGCAACAGTGGCATGTTCGGACCCTACGCGATTCAGTATACCCGGTTGTCGGCAGGCTGATTTTGAACGACCGCCACCACAGGCCTGTAAAACCGGGTACCATACCGGCGGACGTGTTCAAGCCGACAAGATGATCGCTGGTGTCCATCGGTGCAAACCGGTGCGGCACGAGAGGAAAGTCCGGGCTCCATAGAACAGGGTGCTGGGTAACTCCCAGGCGGGGTAACCCGACGGAAAGTGCCACAGAGAATAGACCGCCAGCGGCCCTTTTTTTAAAGGGTGCGGGTAAGGGTGAAACGGCGGGGTAAGAGCCCACCGCCCCGTTGGTGACAACGGGGGCACGGTAAACCCCACTCGGAGCAAGACCAAATAGGGGAGCGCTTGAGGGTCGTTCGTCCGACGCTTCCGGGTTGGTCGCTTGAGGGTGTGAGTAATCACGCCCCTAGATAGATGATCATCCCCTGACCGCCTGCGGGTGGCCAGGTGACAGAACCCGGCTTACCAGTCGGCTTGAACCGCCCATCTCTTTTTTATGGTAGCGACAGCGGCGCTACTGGTCACCGCTCAGGCAGTGCCGGAATGCTCTGCCGGGACCGTATCCAGCGCGGCGGCCACAAACAGCAGCCGGTGGCAGTGGGGACAGTCATGAATCTTCTGGCCACGTTTGACCTCGGACACCAACTGCGGCGGTACCCGCATGTTACAGCCGGTGCAGCTATCCCCTTGAATAGCGACCAACGCACGGCGCACAGTCCGGCAGATTCGCTCATAGCGCCGCAACAGTACCTTGTCGACTGCGCTGGCCCGCTCGGCTTTTAAGGCCTCCTGGGCCTCGACCTGCTTTTGCAGGGCATCTAGCTGCACATCCACCTTGGCGCGCTCGGCCTCATAGACCTGCTTGTGCTCCTGATGGGATTTTTTGAGCTCGTCCAGTTCCTGCTTGTTGGTATCGGTCAGGGTCAGAATCTCCAGGATACGTTCCTCGAGGGTGCCGATCTGTCGTTGCACCCCGTCCATCTCCTGAATGTTGGCCTGATACTCGCGGGTGTTGCTTACCTCTTTGAGGCGCTCCTTGATACGGGCCAGATGCGCTTCCTGGTCGACCAGTTCCGACTCCAGACTGCGCTGCTCTTTTTCATAGGCAGCCAACTGTGCCTGCGCTGCGGTCAGTAAGTCATCGGCCTGGTGATAGGCCTCATTCTCTGCGGCAACGACCTCTGGCAGACGCCGCTGTTCGCGACGCGCCTCGGCAATGGTCTCGTCCACCTCTTGCAGATCCAACAACTGTCGCAGATCTTCCTGTAGCACACACGCCTCGTAAATTTATCCCGCCACACCAAAGGGGCGGGGGTTGGTGGGCCCACCAGGACTCGAACCTGGGACCAGCCGGTTATGAGCCGGCCGCTCTAACCAACTGAGCTATAGGCCCCTCTCCGCCAAAACCGGAGGACTTCCGACTCCCGGCGGCACTACCCTATCATATCGACGAACGCCCGCAAGCGTTTTGATCGGGACGGGTGGCGCAACTTGCGTAGCGCTTTGGCCTCAATCTGACGAATTCGCTCACGGGTGACGTCAAAACTCTGGCCCACCTCTTCCAAGGTGTGCTCCTGTTCCTGACCAATACCAAAGCGTTTGCGCAGTACCAACTCCTCCCGCGGGGTCAACCCGGACAGGATGGTGTCGATCTGCCGCTGAAGATCAAACCGTACCGCACTGTCCACCGGCGATACCGCGTTTTTATCTTCAATGAAATCCCCTAAGTGCGAGTCTTCCTCTTCACCGATGGGGGTCTCCAGCGAGATCGGCTCCTTGGCAATTTTCTGGATCTTGCGGACCTTCTCCAGCGACATTTCCATGCGCACGGCCAACTCTTCAGCGGTCGGCTCACGCCCGAACTCCTGCACCAACTGACGCGAGATGCGGATCAATTTATTGATCGTCTCGATCATATGCACCGGGATGCGGATGGTACGGGCCTGATCGGCAATGGCACGGGTGATGGCCTGGCGAATCCACCAGGTGGCATAGGTAGAAAATTTGTACCCGCGGCGGTATTCAAACTTGTCTACTGCCTTCATCAGGCCGATGTTGCCCTCCTGAATCAGATCCAGGAACTGCAAGCCACGGTTGGTGTACTTTTTGGCGATCGACACCACCAGCCGCAGGTTGGCCTCGATCAGCTCGGTCTTGGCCAACTCGGTTTTAATGCGTCCACGGCTGTGGGCTTTTACACACTCCTTGAACTCGGCCACACCCAGGCCCACCTCCTCGGTGGCCATCTCCATACTTTTCTCGGCGCACAGGTACTGGGCGGCAAGCTCGGCTACCAGCACCTCCTGAGCCCCCAGTTTTTTGGCGACTTTTTTCAGCTCGGCACCCTCTGACAAGGCCTGAAACTGGGTACGCATGTCGTCCATGGTGACCCCCAGCCGCTTGCGGCACTTGGACAGATCACGCTCCGCCTGAGCCACCTGCTTGCGCAGCTCCTCCAGCCGCCCGGCCAATGCGTCGGCGATACCGGGCACCAGATTCAAGCCGTTAAGCTTGTCGGCAATGGCCCCACGACTGTCGTTGAGCTTCAACTTCAGGCGACGCCGATCGTTGAGGCTCTCGCTGGCCTGCCACTCCTTATGGACCTTGGTGAGTGACTTCTCCATCTTGCGCACATCAACGATAGCCCGCTGGAAGCGCTCCTGAATAGGGCCGTAATCGGTATCCTGATCCGACTGAATCTCTTCCGGCAAGGGGGCTGCCACGTCCTTGATCTTGAGCTTGCTCTCTTCGCTCTTAAGCTCCTCGTCAATGTTGAACAGGGTACGCAACCCCATAGGAGTGGTGAACAACACCGCGTTGGTCTCGGACTTGCCCTCTTCGATGCGCATGGCAATCTCGATCTCACCCTGACGGGTCAGCAAAGAGACGGTGCCCATCTCTTTTAAGTAGAGCCGCACAGGATCGTCGGTACGCGAAAACTCTCCGGGGGACAGGTCGATCTGCTTGGCGGCAGCGTCCGCAGCGCGCTTGGCCAAGGTCTGGGAGACCAGCCGCAAGTCGCTATCCTCGCCGTCTACCGGCTCCTCTTCCAGGACGTCAATATCCAGCTCACCGAGGACATCAATGATCTCTTTCATCCGCTCCGGCGTGACCGAGTCGGCCGGCAGGTGCTGGGTTAGATCCTCGTGGGTCAGGTACCCTTTGGTACGCCCCAACTCCACCATGGCGTTGATCTCTTCCACATCTTCCAGTCCGTTATTCATCTGAGTCGTCCTCATTGTGATGGCGATTCCTCTATGTATTTACTGCGTTGTGCGATTCAGCGGCGCTCGATTGCGTCATCTTGCTCAGGGCGTCCTTCTGTCGAAGGAGCGCCAACAGCCGGGCGTCTTCGCCATTGGCTTCGGCCCGCCGAATCTCTTTGACTAACTCCAAACCCATCGCCCTCGACTCCCGCCGCGCCAGATCGGCCACACAGGCCGCTGCGCATTCCAGCGGGTCGCCTTCTACGGTAACGTCACGGCTCATCCAGCCAGTTACCAATGCCAACAATGCTGGCTCATCTGCCAGCAGCGCCACCAGCCCATCCACCGGCTGCTGCGCCTCTACCAACTGCGTCAACCGCTGCATCAACCGCTGGGCACGCGGGTCGGAAAATGCCGACGGCACCAGCCGCTCATATAGCCAATCGGCCCCCACCCGGCCCTGCACCACCAGGTGCAACAGCAAATCCTCACCACCGGGCAACGGCTTTTCATCTACCCGCACCGCAACCGGTTCCGGTATCGACGCTGCCACCGGACGGGACGCTGGCGCATCCGGCTTGGCCAACTGCTTGCGCAGGGTGGCTTCATCCACCCCCAGCGCCTCGGCCAGCACCCCGGCGTAATAACCGCGCCGTACCGGGTCGGGGATCTGTTGCACCACCCGTCCGACCGGCTGCACTGCTGTCAAGCGACGCTCGATGGCCGCTCCTTGCAGGCCGGTCAAGGCGTCCCGCAACAGAAACTCAATCATCGGCTCGGCCCGGTCCAGATACTCCTCCAGCCGTTGCTGACCGCCTACGGCCAGAATCGAATCCGGGTCTTCACCGTTGGGCAACACCGCCACCGCGACTTCTAATCCCAACGGTGCCAATATCGCCACCGCCTTGCGGGCAGCCGCCTGCCCAGCCCGGTCACCGTCAAATACCAGCACGACCCGATCGGTGTAGCGGGCCAGCAACCGTCCGTGGGCCTCGGTCAACGCAGTACCCAGCGGTGCCACCGCTCCCGTAATACCGTGCCGTTGGCAGGCGATTACATCCAGATAGCCTTCGACTACCGCAATGCGGCTCAACTCCCCCCCGGCGGTACGGGCCTGATATAGCCCGTACAACAGGCTGCCCTTATGGAAGGCGGCCGTCTCCGGGGTGTTCAAATACTTGGGGGTACCATCTGCCACCACCCGACCACCAAAACCGACCAACTCCCCCCCGGCGGTGTGAATCGGGAACATCACCCGCCCGCGAAACCGGTCGTAACGACGTCCCCGGTCGTTCTCGCTGGTGAGGCCCGCCAAACTGGCATCTTCTGTCGAGATCCCCTTGGCGGTCAGTTCGCCGGTTAAACCGTCCCATCGATCCGGTGCCCAACCGAGCCCAAACCGCTTGATGGTGTCCTGATCCAGCCCGCGCCTGGTCAAATAACCGCTGGCTACGCCGTCAGCCGCCGCCAACTGGGCCACAAAATAGGCCTGGGCGGCCTCATTGGCCCGGCGAATCTTCTCTCGCTCGCCCCGTTGTCGAGCGACCTTTGGCGACTCAGACAGGGTCAGCGCTACGCCATAACGATCGGCCAACTGCCGCACCGCACCAGGAAAGTCGACCCCACCGGCCTTCATCAGAAAGCCAAATACGTTGCCCCCCTCACCGCAACCAAAGCAGTGAAAGATGCCCTTTTCACGGTGCACCGTAAACGAGGGAGTCTTCTCGCTGTGGAACGGGCACAGGCCAAGATAGTTCTGGCCCTTGCGCTTTAGCGGCACATAGGCATTGACCACCTCCACGATATCCGTGGCCAGCCGTACCTGCTCAATCTGGTCGTCGGGTATATACATCAGCTCATCAGCATGACAACTGCCTGAATCCGTGGGGATATTTCAGACAACGCCAGACCTGGTGGTACTCCCCTATGGCGCCAACCGGGCGCGAACCAGGGTGTTGACAGCCGCCCCGTCTGCGCGACCTGCACAGCGGGCCAGCACCGACTTCATTACTGCACCCATCTCTTTAATAGAGGTGGCCGACAACTCGGTAATCACCGCATCGACCACCTGCCCCAAATCTTCGGATGACATCTTCTCTGGCAGATAAACCGCCAGCACATCGATCTCTTCCTGCTCCTGGGCAGCCAGCTCCGGGCGACCCCCTGATTCAAACTGCTGGATCGAATCTTTTCGTTGTTTTACCGCCGTTTGTAACAGCTTTAATACATCGTCATCGGTCAGTTCTCGGCCCAGTTCAATGGCCCGATTCTTCATGCCGGCAAGCACCATGCGTAGCGTGCGCAGGGCGTCCGCACGGCGATCCTTCATGGCAGATTTAAGATCTTCGCGAATTTTTTCCGCTAGTGACATAGACACTCATCACTTTAGTATGTATATTGCAGACACCGTCGAACATCTGCTGTGGGCGTGTGGCCTTAAACACAGAAACCACTCAACATAGCCGCTTCTCAGCGACCTGTCAACGCGGACTCACCCCATCAGTGTAGCCGCATTCTCGATTTTCGTCAGGGTTACCGCCCGTACGGGGGCGCGCAAAGTCACGACTACGGCATTTCAACGGTGTCGTAAATCTTTATTTTTGTGTGGCTTTTCAGGTAGTCCTGCACCATCCCAACCCGGTGTCTGCCCAGATAGCAGTGCACATACCGAAGGCCCTCGGTCGATCGACTCAGGTGACTGGCAATCGCCTCCATCACCGGTGGGTCCGCACCACGCACCACACGACTTACCGGGATGGGGTAGTTGGTGAATATAAAACCAAGCCGCTCCACCCGCCGTTTTTCACTGGCCAGCAACTGGGACTCCACTGGTGAGGTGGCATCCAGCAGGCTGACGACTTCGGTCACTCCCAACCGCTTGAGCTCACGCAGTTCCGAATCCACCGGGTAGGGTCCCAACAAAATCGAATCACTGATCTGCACCACCGGGCCACGCACAAATTTGAGCGGCGGGGCGGTGGGCGTAAATAACAGGTAGATTCCAAACCCGAAGGCGAATACCCCCAGGATCGTAACGATCCGCAAGAGCAACTGACGATGGGCTTTTCGACTGGCATCAAACATCAGAACCGCCATACCAAATGACCGGAGCCTTCAATTCCCTGCTCGCCGAACTGGCTGGCAAAGCCGTACTCTCCGCGGAGTTCAGCCGACAGGTGCTGACCGACTGCATAGCCCACCTGACCGCGAAACCGATGCCGATAAAAGCGATTGTTGGTCGGGTCTTCATCCCACACCACACCCACTTCGTAGCGGGCCAGATAGGACCAGCAGACCACATCCCGATCCGCCACCTGCACAAACCCGGTTACGTCGGTGGCATCGATGGTGTTGTAGGCAAACACATCGTGGTCAAACCGCACATGGCTGACCGCGACCCCGGTTGAGAACGGTTTTAACGCCGGGTGAGCATAGGCCGCCTCGGCACCGTAGGCAACCTCCTGATTGGAAGAGGATCTGCGCGGCACCAGCACGCCGGGCAACCCCCCGCTGGTATCGCGAACATTGATGGTATACGGCTCATAGTAACGTACGGTAGCGTAGGCCGACAGCTGCCACGGGAACCACCCCTGCCATCGATCCGACAGTCGCGCCCCGCGGGTGGGAATCAACGCCAGTTGGAAACCACCGGGCTTTTCATCTAAAAACCGGCCCTGCTGATAACTCTGGAACAGGCTCATGCGGACCCGGTGGGCACCCACATAAAATCGCGCCCCGGCCTCCCCGCTCCAACGATTGTTGCCATCACTGTAATGGGCAAAGCTGGCCGAGCCGAACAGGCCTGCGACCTGGCTGAGACGTATCTCACCCCGGCTATTAACACGCTGCTCACGAAAGATACGAAAGACATTCTGGGCGGCCAGACCCCGCCCCAGATACGGACCCTGATGGATGCTGACATGGGCCTGACGGTGCCACCATTTGCGGTCCCAGCTTAAGCGTAAACGCAGGTCGTTACGATCGGCGATGGAGTTGCTGTCACCCGATCGGTAGACGGTGCCACCGATGCCACCGCTGACGGTATGATCGTGGGCCAGATGACGGGTGGCGGTCAGCCAGCCGGTGTGGGATCGAAAATCGTAGACCGACCCTCCGTTACGCACCTCCAGCAGTCGGTCGTCAGTACGATAGCTGGCACCCAGAGACAGGCCGTGGGTCAGCCGATGGCTGGCACGGGCCCACAGACTGACCGTGTGGTATCGCACCGGCGTGACCGGTGTCGTCGGCACCAGCACCCGGTCGGAGCGACCGTCCAGCGAATGGCTGTTGGCCAGCCGAAAACCGGATTCCAGCACCGGCATCCGTTGGCCACGGGCCTGCTGCCACTCGGCGCAGACCGCACATAATTCCGGGCGCTCCCGGTGTAACCGGGTGAGCAATCGCTCGGCGGCGGTAAACGCCCCCCGACGGTATTCCACCTGCGCCAGTTGCCGACGCCCACGATAGGAGGCCGGGTATTCAGTCAGCAACGGTGCCAACCACACTTCCGGTGATGGATAGGGGGTTTGTGGGTCTTCTGCCAGTGTGACGCTCTCATCCAGCACCCGGCCCCGATCCGCGTCATGGCCCACGGCCCCATCGTCCAGCGCCGCAAAGACTTTGCTCGTTAACGACAACGGTGCAGGTTCTGACCCGGCCAGCCGCCACCGTTGCGACCAACGGTCCTCAGTGGTGGCCACCAACCGGTAGCGGTGCATGGCATGTCGTGCACCAATCACCTGCTCCTCTTCCGTGGGCTTCAGCAGGTGGGTCAGCCGGCTGACCGCTTCGCGGGCCGGACCATCCGCCTCCAGCATCAATTCCACGCGGGCGGTCCGCAGCAACAGGGCACGGTCGCCGGGATGGCTGCGCAAGCCATCCCGATAGAGTTGCTCCGCACGCAGGGTGTAGCCCATCCGCTCATAGGTATGGCCCAGTGCCAGTACCAATGCCACGTCATCCGGCTGCAGTTCCCGCAACTGCTCATAACGACGGGCGGCAGACCGATACCAATGGGCAGAAAACCGTTGCTCCGCCTGCACCCGGACCCGCTCGTCTCCCTCGTACAACCGGTCGACCAGCTTCAGGGTTGAGCGAACTCCGTGGCCCCTGCGGTGGGTCGACAGCAGCAGACTGCGCGCCTCCTGATCGTTGGGACGCTTGAGCAAACGGCGATACAGCCGCTGCTCGGCCCGCTCCAGATCCCCCTGTCGCAGGGCCACATAGGCGTCGCCAATCAAGCCGTCGCCATAGTCTGGATGGGCGGTCAACAGGTCGGCAAAGGTCCCTGCTGCCGCATCCAGTTCACCGGCCCAGCGTTGCAGGGTGCCTAACCAGAACTGGGCCTCCGGCACCGCGCCGATGGCCCGATAAAGCTCCATCGCGAGGGCTTGGTCACCAGCCTTACGGGCCGCGTGCGCCGCTGCCAGATCGGCTGCTTGCGCAGGACCACCACTGCCCAGCCACATCGTCAGTGCCAGGGCGATCGTCAACACGATCTTCACGGGGTGGCCTCCGGTACCGGTACGGCCTCTTGCTCCTGCTGACGTGCAAAGCCGCTCTTTTTTACCACTTCCCAACTCTTTCGCCTACCCAGGGCGTTGATGAAACCACGGACCCGCCAGATCACTGCCATCTGCCGGTAACCAAAGTTCTCAAGCACCGCGTAGAGCAGCAGAATCCACAACTCTCGCCAGCGAGGGTAGCCCCGCTCGGTCAACTCTTCCAACAGAATCGACCCCACTGACAGGAAGATTCCCATCAGCAGTGACAAGATCAGGTACAGCATCAGGAACTCTGGCGACAGCACCCCAAACAGGGTCGACAGGATCACCAGGATGTACCCCAGCAGCTCAATCACCGGCGCGAACAGCTCTACCAGCTGAAAGGGGAATCCCAACAGGCCAACGATGCCGTAACGCGGGTTGAACAACATGCCGCGTTGCTCCCACAGGGTCTCGGCCATACCCTGATGCCACCGACGACGTTGACGCCCTAACTGTTTCAGGGTGGTGGGCGCCTCGGTCCAACAGACCGGATCCGCCACAAAGGTGATGCGATAGGGCCGCCGCCGGGCACGCATATGGCGGTGCAGATGGACCACCAGTTCCATGTCTTCAGACACGGTGTTGACCATGTATCCCCCCAGTTCCATCACCGACCGCTTGTGGAACAGGGAGAAGGTGCCCGACAGGATCATCACCGAACCCAGCACACTCCAGCCGGTGCGACCAAACAGGAAACAGCGCAGATATTCCAGCACCTGCAAGCGCGACAAAAAGTCCTTGGGCAGCCGTACTTTGTCGACCTGCCCGTTGCGCACGGTACAGCCGTTGGCAATACGGATAATGCCGCCAGTCGCCACCACCTGCTCCGGGTCGGCCAGAATCGGGCTCATAAGCCGGGACAGGGCATTGCGCTCCAGCAACGAATCGGCATCCACCGAACAAAAATAGGGGCTGCGCGACAGGTTGATGCCCACGTTCAGGGAGTCTGCCTTGCCGGAATTGTCTTTGGTGACCACCGTCAATTCCGGCATGTCCGGATTCACAAAGAAGCGCTTTACCGGCTGGGTGGGGATGTGGGCCCGGTAGATCAGGTCTACCTCCACCAGTTCAAAGGCGTCGATCAACCGTTGCAGGGTATCGTCGGTAGAGCCGTCGTCTATGACAATCACCTCATGGGAGACGTAAGACAGATTCAATAACGAGGTGATGCTCTCAACAATGTTAGAGGCCTCATTAAAGGCGGGCACCACCACCGATACTGGCGGTGCAGTGGTCGGATCCACCGGCGAAACCGGGTCAGCCCAGTTGGCACGACGGTGCTGCTCCGTGGCCAGAGACGAGGTAAACAGCAGACTGAAATAGGTGCCGTTGATGATGACGTAGTAGACCAGTATGACCACGTTGCACCAGGGCAACGCCCACATGAACCACCCCTCAAACCACTCTAAAAAACCCATCAGGCCACCTGCTCATCGGTGATACGGCGCGCCAGAACCAACTCGGCGCGCTGGCGTACCATGGGGTCGGAATCATTGCGGGAGACCTGACGCAAGGTGGTGTCAATCCGCTCAAACGGCCACGGCTCCACCAGTTCAATAAGGCGGCGACGCACCTGCGCCGACGGATGTCCCTTGATGCCATTCAGATGAGGACTGACCGCGCCGGTCTCGCCGATGGCGATTAACAGCGCCTCCGCGTCGATCCGGGCACGCTCTTCAGGTACCAGTGCCAACTGATCAACGGCATCCCTTAGTACCGGCGTTCGTTGCAACTCGTCCACCACCTGTTCACGGGCAAATACATCCTGGGCCGTGAGTACCGTCTGGGTCAGGGCGGAGACCGCCACCGGCCCCAAACGCGCCAACGCCCGTGCGGCCTCTTGCCGCACCCGCCAGTGCAGGTCGCTCAACCTTCGGGTCAAGGCGTTTACCGCCGACCCCCGCCCCAAACGGCCCAGCGCACGCGCCGCATGCATCCGCACCAGCCAGACTTCATCTTCCAGACGGGACAGTATGGGCAACAACGCACTGCCCACCCGCATCTTGCCCAGCGCCCGAACCGCCTTGGCGCGCACGTCAGACTCCGGGTCTTCCATCCGTTCAATAATGGCGGGTAACCAGGCGTAGGCACCCACGTCGCCCAGCACGGTCAACGCTGCGCTGCGAACCCGCCATGAGGGGTGGGTGAGCAACGGCCCGATGACCGGCACTGCGCGGCTGCCAAAACGGGACAATGCACCGGAAACCACCCGTTGAGACAGGGCCATCTGACCGGCAGAAACATGCTCCAGCGCTTGTGCCAGTGCCGACAGGGCTTCCCCTTCACCCAACCGCCCAAGGGCACGAATGGCAGCGGTGCGGACTGGCGGGGCCGGGTCACGGGTGGCCCGAATCAGGGCGGGAACCACTGAAGGGTTTTGGTATTCAGCCAAACGGGTGGCCGCGGTGACCCGCTGCCACAGGGAGCCGTGGCTCAACTCCCGGACCTGATGATCGGTAAAATGTTCGTTGGCCAACACCGCACGCAGCCGCACGATTTCATCCCCGGTGGAGGCCCGCATGGCTTCACGCACCAACTCTTCCAGTACCAGCCAGCGCAGGCTTCCGGGACGGATTTTGGGGGGCAGGTCGTCGGCTGTAGCCAGCCCCTGGCGCACCCGCTGGACCCACGGTTGATACTCTTGCTTGGCCCGCTGCCACCGCCGCAACCAGACCTTTTGGGCCAGACGTCGCCAGGTCAATACACCAATGAATACGATCAGCGCACTGGTCAGCGACCCCACCGCCAAGGTGACAAACAGGAGGGCGTAATCCACCGTTATCGATTCACTCCAATAGCAACAGTGCGTGGCGCAGTGGGCCGATACAGGCTGATGACGCCACTACGCATGGCTCAGCCGGGTACCGGATCAAGGTCATCAGCCGGTGTGCAGACCCGGTTGCGACCGCTCTCTTTGGCCTGATACAGGGCCTGATCCGCGCGGGAGACCATCTCCTCCCAGCCCTTGTCGTCACCATCCCAGCAGGCGACGCCCGCACTGACGGTGACTTTTTTGCCTTCTGGATCAAAACAGAGCGCCTCAACGCCGCTGCGAATCCGATCGGCCAGAATCACCGCACCGTCCACGTCGGTACCGGGCAATACCAATAGAAATTCTTCGCCCCCATAGCGGCCCACACGATCGACCTCGCGTACGGTCTCAGCCATGACCCGCGCCACCTCACGGATTACCCGGTCGCCGAACGGGTGCCCCAGGGTGTCGTTCACCAGTTTAAAGTGGTCGATATCAATCATCGCTACAGCCAAAGGTTGTGCAAATCGCCGCACCCGAGCCGACTCGTCTGTGACGAACCGTTCAATCTCTCCACGGTTGTTCAAACCGGTGAGCGCGTCGGTCGTTGCAGCCTGTTTGAGCTGCTCATTTTTAACTTCCAACTCTT
>JALWRU010000395.1 GCA_026994095.1 Nitrospira sp.
GGGCGCCGGGAACTAAGCTAGCGCCACCCCACCCGAACCTGCCTGTTATCCTCCGTTGTAGGGATTGCCGGAGGACGACAGCCAGTAGACAAGGCCGATATCGGGCCGATATTTACGCCCGGTTCAGCCTGCAAATACGCGGCTGAAGTGATCCAGATCGTTGATGACCTCAAAGCGTCCACCGCCCTGCTCTACGCGGGTTTTCCATGCGTCCAGCCGGGCCATGTATTTGCGGGGATCGATGTTGTCGGAGCGCAGTTTGGTGACGTTGATGGCGACCACCCGTACTCCTGCCAGATCGAGCGGAAAGTCGCGGATGTGGCCGGGGATAAGGTCTTCTTCCAGATCGGTGAACAGCAGCACGGTCTGCTGGCCTGCGCCGGTTTCGGTAAGCCACTCCACCGCTTGCAGGATGCCGCCGGTAATGTCGGTGTGGGCGCTGCCCTTTTGGGTGCGCTGGGCGAAGCCGTCCATGGTTTTTTTAAAGGCCCGCTTCTGGTTGTTCGCGGTGGACGGTCGCTGGTCAAAGACCATGCGTGCGACGATGTCCTTTTCGCTGAAACTCGCGCTATCAATACGCGCCACCGCCAGCGAGTCGCCCGCCTCCAGTGTGCCGAGCAGCAGGTTGACGATCTTTTTGGCCTTCTCCAGTTCTACCGTATAGGTGCCGGAGGTATCCAACAACAGATAGACCCCTTTCGGCCCTTGGGGAGCGGCGCAGGCCGACAGGGTCAACACCGCCCCCAATAGCAGGGGAAGCAGCGCCGTGGGGCGCAGGTTGTGGGTGATCTTGTTCATGACATGTCCTCGCATGGATGCCGCTAGTGGGGCATGGGGGCCTTGGGCGTGGGCGGTCGCAGCCGGTCCTTGGCAGACGATTTGGCGCTGGTGCCCATCTGCTCCAGCTTGAGCGGCACGCTGATGATCAGGTCGTACAGGCCGATGATGAGACTGCCCAGGTGGTGTACTCCCTGACTCAACAGGCGGCACAGGTAGGACAGGCTGGCCAGTATCGATACGCCGATGACGCCCATGACGGTGCGCGAGGCGTGGATAAAACTCTCCAGCGGGATGGCCACAAAGGTCAGCGCAAACGGCAGGATAAAGCCCATCACCATCTGCCCCAGACTGGGAATCCAGCGGAAGGCCGGGGCCTCCACGGTGATACCCGCCAGTGACGCGGTAAGGGCCTCATGGTCGGCGGCCAGCAGGTCGCGCATGTAGGCCAGACTGGCCTCCACCCCGGCCAGAATAAACAGGATGGCGAAGGTGATGACCACCATGCGCCGCCGGATACGGTCGTCCAGGGCATGAATCACCGGGAACATGCGGGTGATGCCGAGGGACTCCATCAAAAACAGCCCCATGGCCACCTCGATCATGATGATGACCAGCGCGGCCACGTCCGAGGTTTTGAGCGAGCCCAAGTGACTGCCGCCGCCGACCATCTCGCTCATGGGCAGGGCGATCAGCTGGAAGTTCACAAAGCCGCCCAACAGGGCGATGGTCAGCACCAGTCCGGCAATGACGAATTGGGTCAGGCTGGAGGATGACAGGGTTCGAAGCGCCCGGTCGGTGCCGTTGGAGAGGGCGGTATAGACGCCGATCTGCTCATCGATGTCCTGCGCGCGGGCCTCCAACCCGTGAATGGTTTTATCGACCCGCTTCAAAGTGTCAGACAGGTCGCGCCAGTAGGGCATCATGCGGCCTAACAGGCGGTGCCGCTCCTGACTGTCCTTGCGCCACGCCTGCATGGACTCCTGATGTGCGGTGCCGATGGTCTGATCGATGGACTGCAATACCGACTCGTGCATCTTGCCGGGGCTTTTCTCGGCCAGTGACCCTGCCAGTTTGAGGGTTTCATCCCACTCTGGCGGGGTGGGCGGTGAGTCGGTGGCCTTGCGGTAGTCGTCGTCGATCCGGGTGATCTGGTCCGACAACCGTCGGTGCATGGCCGGATAGCCACCCAGATCGCGGGAGACCACAGTGCCGACACGGGTAAACTCGCGCTCCAGTTGGCGCTCGGCGGCGTTTTGACCTGCGGCCAGCAGCACCTGCCGATTGCGTTTGCTCACCGCCGCCCGGGCCACCGCCAATGAGCGGGCCGACAGGCGCAGGCCGTGAGAGACCACACGGGTGGTGGAGCGAATGGCCCGATGGGCCGGAGTGCGGGCCACATACATGGCCAGAATCACCAGAATCGCCCATAACAGCATTGAAAGGCCGGGCCGGTCGGGCCACAGCATCAGGGGGGTCGTCATATCATCCTCCACACCAATTCACGGATGTTCCCTCGCCCCATGCCACTGGACGGGGGGGATTCAGCAGAAGCCGTGCCAAAGCCCGGACCAGTTCGGCAACAACAGGGATAACCACTTGTTTTGTTAAGGCTTAATTTGATGGTTGACCCTATGGTCAAGGGGTCGCGACCGGGCCGGATTGTTCAAAAGCGAGGGGAAGAACAGGCCGCTTTTGAACGGTGGGACGGTGGCAGGAGACGGATGGCACCGTCGCAAAACAGCAAGACCGGTCCAGACAAGCACCGGCCCGGTCGGGACAGCCCCCCCACCCGACCGAACAGGCGGTACTGCACCGAACCGATTGAGATCGGTGCCCATTTAGGCAGTTTTATTTTGCTGGTTCAATGTGTTATGGTTTCGCCCCGGTTGAATGGTACTCAACCGGTTTTAAGCGCACGAAGCGTCGATGCCCCCCGCAAGGACGTGCGTGGCTTACCGATTCTCTACATTTTTCTACGTCAAAGGCTCCCTATGCTGATGAATGTACGTTTGCGCCAAAGTATCTTTTTATTGGCCGTGCCCCTGCTGGTGATGCTGTCGCTGGAGACTGCACAGGCCAAGTGCATGCTGTTCGACGCCGCCAAAAAAGGGGATCTGGAGATGGTTCAGGCGGTACTGGCGACGGGCAAGCAGCTCAACTGCGAAAACCGGCGCGGGGCCACCCCCCTGTGGATCGCTGCCAGTAAGGGCCACGTGCAGGTCATCAAGGCGCTGGTCGCCGCCGGGGCCGATATGGAGGCGCAGGAAGATCGGCTCGGCAGCCCGCTGTTTGCCGCCTTGACCCACAACCGCCCACGCGCCTTTGCCACACTGGTAGAGTTGGGTGCCGACCTGAACGCCACCGACCCGCGCCAGTGGAGTGTGCTGATGCGGGCCATCTCGCTGGGGCGCTTGGCCCAGGTGAAGATGTTGCTGGACCACGGTGTGGATGCCGAGCGCTACGGCCCGGACGGGGTGACCGCCTTCAAGGTGGCCACCACCACCCACCAGCACAACATGATCTTCGCCCTGCGTAAAGCCAAGGTCAAAGAACACGAGTAAGCCAGGCGGCGTCGCTCAGTCGGGCCTGCCGGTATATTCGCCGATATAGACCAACTGGTTTTCCGAGCCGATACATAGATCACCTGCCGA
>JALWRU010000396.1 GCA_026994095.1 Nitrospira sp.
CAGCCCCGGTGAGGCGCGGGCCAAGGGTTTTAGATATTACGACGATGCCCTTTGTCAGCAATTGGGCTTGCCGGTCGGGATGGTATCGCCGGACGCCCCGGCCACTTATGCCGACCCGCTCGATCAGGCCCTGCGCAGCGATCTGCTCAACTACATGCCGGGGGACATTCTCACCAAGGTAGACCGGGCCACCATGGCCCACGGGCTGGAACTGCGCGCGCCGTTTTTGGATATGGAGTTGGCCTCGCTGCTGATCTCCCTGCCCACCACCCTTAAAATCGACTCTCCGGCCGATAAAATTGTGCTGCGACAGGCCATGAATGACCGCCTGCCCGCATCAGTGCTGGCCCGCCCCAAGCAGGGTTTTGGTGCGCCGGTAGACGACTGGTTGCAGCGCAGCCCGGATTTGATTACCACCTATCTGGACGACCCCAATCAACGTATTTTTGACGTCATCCCCTTCGCTGCCACCCGTGAGCTGACGGCCCGAGGCGACTATCTGACGTGGATTTTGCTGGTGTTCGCCATGTGGGCCGAGTGTCACCCGTTTGAACTGGCAGAGCGGTGAGCGATATTCCGCAGATCACCGTGCTGCTGCCGGTCCATAACGGTGGTGACCTGCTGCGCCCGGCCATCGACAGTGTGCTGGCGCAGACATTCAGCGACTTTGAGCTGCTGGTGATCGACGACGGCTCTACCGACGACACCGCCACCACCTTGTCTGCGATCGACGATCCCCGGCTGGTGGTGATCTCGCAACAGAATCAGGGCCTGGCCCGGTCATTGAACACCGGCATTGAGCAGGCCCGTGGGCAGTATGTGGCGCGCATGGATGCGGACGACCGCTGCCACCCGCAACGGCTGGAGTGGCAGCTTGCCTACCTTAAAAAATACCCGCACATCACTATTTGCGGCGGTGCGGTAGCCGCTGCCGGGGGCGACCGGCAGCAGGTGTGGCGCTACCCGACCACGCCGGAGGCGGCCCGCTGTGAACTGCTGTTCCGCTCGGTGTTGGCCCACCCGACGGTGATGTTTCATCGGGATCGGTGGCAGGCGGCGGGGCTTGGTTATGATGAGACGGTGGCCTACGCGCAGGATTATGAATTGTGGCAACGGGCGGCGGAAGTGGTGAGTATCGCCAACCTGCCAGAGGTGCTGCTGGAATACACGGTGTTGGATTGGCAGGGGCAAGGTAAAACCGACCGTCAGCAGCCCTATGTGCGGCAGGTGCATGAACGGGCATTGACTACACTGGGCATCAGCGCCACCGCGCAGGAGCTGGATTTGCACTACAGGCTGGCTTTTTTACAGGGCGGGGACGATGAGCAGATGGTGATGCAGGCGGAGCGGTGGCTGACCCGGCTGTTGTCGGCCAACCATGCCGCCGGGCACTACCCGGAGCCGCAGTTCGGGCAGATGCTGGCCACCCTGTGGGCCAATGTCTGCATGAAATCAGCCCTGCCGGAACGGGCGGCATCCCGCCTCTTTTTACGGTCGGCGCTGGCCCCCTATGCACGGCTGCGCCAGCGCTTGCGGTTTGTCTGGCGGGCAGTAGCAGGGGCGACATCGTGAGCGAGCATTCCCCCCTCCTGTCAGTGGTGGTCTGCACCTACAACCGGGCCAGCCTGTTGCCCGGCTGTCTGCAATCTTTGGCTGACCAGACCGCCGACAGCGCCGATTTTGAGATCATTCTGGTCAATAACAAATGCACTGACGACACCCCCAAAATTGCCAAGGAGTGGTCCCAAAAACTCTCCCACATGCGGGTGGTGCTGGAAAAGAAACAGGGCCTGTCCCGCGCCCGCAACCGGGGCTGGAAGGAGGCCAAAGGGGCCTATGTGGCCTATATGGACGACGACGCCAAGGCCCGCCCGGAGTGGGTTGCTATTCAACTGGCGTTGATCGCCGAGCAGCCGGATCTGGACGCCTTTGGCGGCCCCTACGAAGCCTTTTCGACTGTGCCGATCCCAGCCTGGTTCCCGTTGGATTGGGGCCGTTGGGATCTGGGGCCGGAGCAACACGACATCGGCCCGGACGAGTGGCTGAGCGGTTCTAATATGGTGTTCAGAAAATTATTGCTCGCCAAAATGGGTGGCTTTGATCCCACCCTGGGCATGAAGGGTGAGCAGCTTGGGTACGGCGAGGAGGTGGCGCTGGTGCGGGCGCTGCTGGCCGACGGCAAGCGGGTGGTCTATGTGCCGGAGCTGATTGTCGATCATCTGGTGGCACCCTACAAGTTTGTGGTGGCCTGGTGGTGGTTGTCGGCCTACAACAACGGTCGCCACAACCATAAGGTAGACGGGCAGTCCCTGCGCACCGGCTGGGCCGAGACACTGGAACTGCTCATTTCCTGCCTGCGTCAGCCGATCCGCTTCATTACCTGCGGTGAACGGCATTTCAAAACCCGGCTGGTGGTGGCGGGCACCCCCCTGGCATGGCGGGTAGGGGTGTGGGTGGCCACCCTTAAAAAAGGGCGCTAGTCGGCCCGGTCCTGCCCGTGCGGCTCGTCTGGAAGCGTATGCCTGCAACGTGATACCCTAAAGGGCTGTTAAGGCGTTGGAAACGGGTACGATTTTGGCCCCACCGGGAATGGCAGGCGAGCGATGAGTGTGAGGCGGATACTGGCAGACGCCCTCTCGCGGATCGCGGGGGTGGCAGGCGGCACCGCCCGCCGTCTGCGTTCGCAGCAACAGGTGCTGGACCACTGCCGGATCGCGCCGGGAGCGGTGTTGACCCCGACCTTTAGCGTCGATGTACGTAACCCGGCCATCTCTGGCGAGGATATCATCGTTGGCGAACGCGCCTTTTTACAGTGCGCGCTGGTGCTGGAGCAGGGGGGGGCCACCATCCGCATCGGCGCGGGTGTCTTTATCGGCAACGACAGCCTCATTATTGCCTCCCGGTCCATTGAGATTGGCGATGGCGCGCAACTCTCCTGGCGGGTGACGGTGGTGGACCATGACAGCCACTCGTTAAGCTGGCATCAGCGTTCCGACGATACCGAGCGGGCGCGGCACGGTTATTTGCAGACCCCTTCCAATGTGAGTTTGAACAAGGACTGGAGCACGGTACCGGCAGGACCGGTCAGCATCGGCCCACGGGCGTGGATCGGCTTTGGGGTGACCATTTTAAAAGGGGTCACCATCGGTGAAGGGGCCATCATCGGGGCCGGTTCGGTGGTGACCGGAGATGTGGCCCCGTGGACCGTTGTGGCAGGCAACCCGGCCCGACAGGTGCGCGAGCTGACGGCGGAAGAACGAGGTGAATCGTGCGCCTCCTGATTACCGGTGCGCACGGCTTTATTGGTGCCAGCATTGGTCTGTTCGCCCGCGCCGAAGGCCACGACATTATCGGCGTCGATCGTCACCTCACCGCCCCGGACGGCTGGGACGGGGCCTATCACGCGCTTGATTTTGCT
>JALWRU010000397.1 GCA_026994095.1 Nitrospira sp.
CGATTTTTTTGAGATGTTCAATCTCACCCCCCGCCCCTATGTGGACCAGAACCAGTTAAAAGCCCGTTTTCTGGAGTTGAGCCAGACCCTGCACCCGGACCGTAATCTGGCCGCAGGACCCGACGCTCAGGAGCGTATTCTGGCCCTGTCAGCTCAACTCAACCGGGCTTATACCACCCTCACCGATACCAAAGAGCGACTGCGCTATCTGGTGGCAGAGCAGACCGACGAAGAGCCGGAAGAGGCCAAGCAGGTTCCGGCAGAGATGATGGAGCTGTTCTTTGAGGTGCACGATTTGATGCAGGAGGTGGATGCCTATCTGAAGGCCCGCCGTCCGTCCGCCAGCCGCATTGTCGCTGCGCTGGAGAGCGCCGACCCGGACAAGGCCCGTTTGCAGGAGCGCATTGTCGCCATGCGGGCACAGGGTGCCGAGCGGGTGGCAGTGGTGGATGATGAAATTTTACGTCTGGACGACGCCTGGCAGCAGCAGGACGACCGTGCCGGGTTGCTGGAGCGGCTCGGTCAGTTGGCCGATGTGCTGTCTTATCTGGGGCGGCTGCACCAGTCGCTGGATGACAAGGAGCTGGCATTGCAGCTCTAGTATTTAGGGGCCTCAAGTGTAGGTCGTTGTGGGGGCCGTTGGTGTGTGCCCCGGTTGTTTGTGATTCGGTTGAAGCAAATCCCTTATGAGCCACATTATTGGAATTGATCTGGGCACCACCAACTCGGTGGTCTCGGTAATTGATCTGGGTATGCCGGTGGTGATCCCGGATGCAGACGGGGCGCGACTCACCCCGTCGGTGGTGAGTTATCACGACCCGAACCGCCCGCTGGTGGGGGTGGAGGCGGTACGCCAGAGTGCGCTCTACCCGGCCGATACGGTGGCCTCGGTCAAGCGGTACATCGGTCGCCGTGGTGATGAACTGGGCGAGGAAGACATGCCCCACACCTACACGGTAGTGGGCAAGGGCAACTCGCCGGTCAAGGTGGTGGCAGGCGGCAGCACCCTCTCTCCAGAGGCGGTCTCGGCGCAGGTGCTGGGCAAGCTGAAGGCCGATGCAGAGCGTTATCTGGATGGCGAAGTGACCCACGCAGTGGTGACGGTACCGGCCTACTTCAACGATGCCCAGCGGGCCGCCACCAAAGCGGCAGGCGAATTGGCCGGGCTGCACGTAGAGCGTATCCTGAACGAGCCGACCGCGGCCTGTCTGGCCTACGGAGTGGATGCCAGTCAGGACGGCATTATTGCGGTCTATGATCTGGGGGGTGGCACCTTTGATGTGTCGATCGTGGAGGTATCGGGCAAGGTCTTCAAGGTGTTGTCGACCACCGGCAATACCCGCCTGGGCGGTGACGATTTTGACCACGCCATCATGGACTGGCTCATCGACCGCTGTGACGGGCTGGAGGTGTCCACCGATCTGGTGGCACAGGCGCGCCTGAAAGAGGCGGCAGAGAATGCCAAAAAAGAGCTGTCGTCCGCCGACGGGGTCGATATCGATATCCCGTTCTTGCAGGGTGATATCAGCCTCTCGGAGCATCTTACCCGTGCCACTTTTGAGGCGCTGATCGCCAGCCGGGTAGACGAGACCCGCGCCGCCTGTTTGAAGGCCCTGCACGACGCCAAACTGGGGCCGGATGGGGTCGACCGGGTGATTCTGGTGGGCGGCTCCACCCGCATTCCGCTGGTGCAGCGGCTGGTCACCAAGGTATTTGGCAAAGAGCCGGATACCTCGGTCAATCCAGACGAGGCGGTGGCACTGGGTGCGGCGGTGCAGGCCGGTATCCTGTCCGGCGAGGTGTCGGATACGCTGTTGCTGGATGTGACCCCCCTGTCGTTGGGGATCGAGACCTTTGGTGGGCTGATGAATGTCATCATTGCCAGAAACACCACCATCCCCACCAAGGCCGGAGAGCTGTTTACCACTGCTGTGGACAACCAGCCGTCGGTGAAGATCCATGTGTTGCAGGGTGAGCGCGAGATGGCCTCCGACAACTGGACGCTGGGCCGGTTCTCGCTGGAGGGCATCGACCCGCAGCCGCAAGGGGCGCCGCGTATCGGGGTGCAGTTTACCATTGATGCAGACGGTATTCTGCACGTACTGGCGCGGGATACCACCACCGGTAAAGAGAAAAACGTACGCATTGAGTCCGCCGCCGATATCTCGGACACCGAGGTGGAGCAGATGGTGCGGGAGTCGGTAGAGCACGCCCGTCAGGACATCTTGAAGCGCCAGTTGGTAGAGGCGCAGTTGTCTGGCGAAGACATGCTGGCGGCCACCGTCAAGGCGCTGGAGACTTACGGCCCCAAGCTCACCGAAGCGGAACGCAGCGCCATCGACAGCGCCTGGTCGCAGGTGCGAACCGCCATCGACAAGGACGATCTGGTGTCGTTAAAGGCCGGTAAACAGGCGCTGGATGAAGCCACCCAGCGGCTGGCGGATTTGATGTTTGACGACGCGGTGAAGTTGCGCGCCGAGCAGGAGCAGGGCGACGGCAGCTAGGTGTGGATTCCATGAGGCCTGTTCACACAAATGGAAACAGGGCCCCTGCCTAGCCGACCGGCTCCGATGGTCCGTCCAGCGCCATCGCCTCGGCTGACGATTCCGCCACGATGATGGTGGCGGCGATGACCACCACCGGAATCGCCACAAAGTTGACCAGCGGGATAATCGACACCCCGATCACCACCAGCGACAGCCCCCAAATGGGCCACCAGCGACGTCGCACAAAGCCGCGTTTCTGCTGGAGGGTCAATTCGTGCCGCGCCAGCGGGACATCCAGCAGCCCCAGGGTCAGGACAAAGCCGGATAGCATGATAAATAGCAGGTGGCCGGGGCCGGGCACCAGATAGAGCGGCAGCAGGCTGATCTCGATCATCAGCAGCACCAATGCGGTTTTGGCCCCCTCCCGAAAGGCCCCTACCAGCCCCATGCGGGCTCCGGCGTTGGGCCGGTCCGGGTGCAGGGTTTTCTCCACCGTGGCAGACAGCCGGTCGTGAAAGGGGGCGGCCACCACCGCCGCGCCGATCACAGTGATTAAAAAGGCCAGCCCACCGGCGGCGACTACCGCTACCAGATTGCCCAGCCCGGTCAAGAGGGTGCCCCACCAGCCCCCTACCAGGCTGGCCAGATAGCTGTCTACTTTGTCCGATAGCCACACCCACAATAGCGACCAGCCGCCGAAGAACAGGGTCATGTTGATGGTCCAGGGGGCCAGCATCAACACCAGCAACAGGCGTGGATTGCGCCGCAGCAACCCCAGTGCACGAAATGGACTTTTGAGGCCCTCAAACATGGTGATGGTCCTTATAGGGGGTCTGCTCAAGGGTCAGTAAAAACCGTTTCAGGTCGAGCCCGCCGGTAAATCCGCCCAGGCCCTCGTTTGCGGCCAGTACCCGATGACAGGGGATCAA
>JALWRU010000398.1 GCA_026994095.1 Nitrospira sp.
CTGTCGATGGCCGGTTCCGGGTCCAGTGGCGGTGAAGCCGCGCGCAGCCCCTTGATGTCCGGTTTGTCGAACAGGTGGCCCACCACATAGCCCACCTGTTTGCGCGGCCCCAACGGCACCTTGACCCGCGACCCCAGCGGTAATTTTACCCCGTCGGTGCGGTAGCTCAACAGCCGGGGCGGGCCGCTTACCACCGCCACCTGCACCCAACCGGGTAGAGGGTCGGCGGTCGGCTCGGCTTGCAGGGCGGTGTCGGGGGGCACAGTTGGGGTTAGCGCTCGATCTGATCGTTGTCGGGCTGGGCCAGCACCATAAATGCCTCCAGCGACTCTGGTTGCCAGAACGGGTTGAGCTGTTTCTGCTCGCCGATGGTGCTCTGTTGGGTGGGGCCGTAATCGTGGCCGGGATAGATGGTGGTGGTATCCGGCAGGGCCTTTAATTTTTGGATGCTGGCAAACATGTCGGCAGGCTCGGAGCCGGGAAAGTTGGTGCGGCCGATGCTGTTTACAAACAGGGTATCGCCCACAAACACCGCGTCGTTCACACGGATGCTGGAGCTACCGGGGGAGTGGCCGGGGGTGTGCATCCAGTGCAGGGTCAACTGGCCGATCTGAATGGTGTCGCCGTCGCTCATGGAGACGTCGCCGGGGGGCGGCTCAAAGTGGGCCAGATACCGAAATTCTTCCTCGTGAATGTGGATGGTGGCCCCGGTGGCCTCCTTGATGGGGCCGTTGGCCTCCACATGGTCGTGATGGCAGTGGGTGTTCAGAATATGGGTGATGGTCAGCCCCAGCCGGTCGGCTTCTGCCAGCAGGTGATCCGGCTGCCAGGCCGGGTCGATGATGGCGGCGGTACGGGTCTCCGGGTCGCCGATCAGGTAGTTGAAGTTGGCCATGTGGCCCACCAGCATCTGGTGCACAATCATCGGGTTGTCTCTCCTTGCCTGCCGGACCTGCGCCGGATGGTTAAACGTTGCCCCTCTCCGCACCGATAGGGGGAGAACAGGTCTCAATGAGATCTGTCGCTATTGTACCGCTCTGATGCGGCAAGGAGGAGTTCATGGACCGGGATTTATCCGGCATTCGCATTCGGGTCAACTTTTATGGTCGCCGCTATCTGGGCAGCATCCGTGTACCTGAGGGGGTCGACCGGGTCTCCGATGTACTGAACGACGGCAGCCACTTTCTGGTGCTGGACGATGTACACGCTACCCAGTCCGCCTACAGCGGTGATACCGTGGCCCTGAACAAACGCGGCATCGTGTTTGTGCAGACCATGGAAGAGATCATTGTCGGCAACGACACCCTCAAGGTGGAAGGCCAGTTTGTCGGGGTTGAGGCAGAGATGGAACACGACGGCCTCAAGATTCGCGGCAGTGTGTTCATCCCCAGCCAGGTGGCCGAGGCCGGTGATGTGCTCAACGACCATCGGGACTTTTTGAACATGCGCGATGTCGAGGTGACGGATACCGGCGAAACCTACCCCTATCTGGCCCTGTGCAAGTCCCAGGTGACTGCCATTCGCATTCTGGCCCCGGATACCCTGCCGGTGGTGATCTCCTGACGAGGATGATCGGCCCCGCCTAGGGCCTGTTAACAGGCCCTGACACCACTCACTGGCTATTCAACAAGCCGTCCGTCCGACAGGGTCACAATCCGGTCGGCCACCTGCCGCAGTCCGTCCCGCCGATGGGTGGCGTAGATAATCAAGCGGTCCTGCGCCAGCGATCGCAACACGGTTTGCAGCATTTGCCGCGCGTCTTCATCCAGCCCTGCGTCGGGTTCATCCAACAGCAACAATTGCGGCTCCACCGCCAGCCCACGGGCGATGGCTACTCGCCGGGCCTCTCCCACCGACAGGCTGGCCGCAGGGCGGTGGGCGTAGTCGCTCATACCGACCATCTGTAGCGCTTCGGCCACCCGCTGCTCACGCGGGCCTCGGGCCACCCCGCGTACTTTGAGGCCGTAGGCTACATTGCCCGCCACATGGGTAGAGAACAGATAGGGGGACTGGTCCACCAGCAGCCGTTGCTCCACCGGTACGGTATGGTCGATGGTGCCGTGATCCGGCACTTCGAGGCGTCCGCACAACAGCCGCAACAGCGTGGTTTTGCCTGCGCCGTTGTCACCAGTGAGGGCGATACAGCCCGGTCCGGTGAGGGTCAGGGACGGCAGGTCCAATAGAACCCGTTCGCCCTGCTGTTGGCGAAGGTGGTCGATGGTAATGGTGGGGGTGATGGTGGCAATCACAAGCGCCCCTCCAGCCGTTGCAGACCCAGGTTCACCACGAGCGCCACACTCAGCAGGACCAGGCCTAGCCCCACCCCGAAAGCGAACTCACCGCGCCCGCTCTCCAGCGCGATGGCGGTGCTCATGGTGCGGGTGTAGCCCTCGATGTTGCCACCCACCATCATGGCGCAACCCACCTCGCCGACGATGCGACCAAAACCGGTGGTGACGCCTGCCGCCAGCGCCAGCCGCGCCTCTCGCATGACGGTCCAGCCCGTATGCCAGCGGCCCGCCCCCAGCAATTTGGCAGTCTCTCGTACCCGCACATCCTGCGAAGCAAAGGCCGCTCGGGTGAGGGTGACGATGATGGGGAAGGCCAGCAGCGCCTGTCCGGTAATCAATACCTTGGGGGTATAGAGCCAGCCCAGCGCCCCCAGCGGCCCCTGCCGTGCCAGCAGACCAAACAGCAGCAGCCCCACGACTACGGTGGGAACCGAGGTGAGGGTCTGCAGCAGGGTAATGCACAGCCGTTGTCCGGCAAAGCGGGTGTGAGCCAGCAGGTAGCCCAACGGCAGCGCCAGCAGGGTAGCGATCAGGATGGCACACAAGGTGATGCCCAGCGAGCGCCCGACAATGGCGTACAACGCCCCGTCGCCAGACAGTACCAGCCCCAGCGCTCTGAGGATGCCATCGCTCACGGTGGCAGGTCCGCCGCTGGTGTATCTGGATTGATGCCCTGCAACAGGGCGCGGGCCTGTTGGCACAAGGCATCCCGTGCAACCGGGCCGCCTCCGGGCGGGGCGTAGCGGGCCTGCTCAAGCTGTTGTAACAGGGTCAGCGCCTGCTGTTGAAGGTTCGGATCGTGGGCCAGATGGCGGCCAATGGTGGCCGTGGTGATCTGGGAGACGGGCAGTTGCCAGCAGGCGGCCAGCCAGCTACGGGTCAGATGCTCCAGCGCCGCAAAAAAGTCCCGATCCTCGGCGATCGCCCCGGCGGCATCCAGGTCCTTGAGGGCCTGTTGTAACGGGTAGTCGGGCGGCGGTGTGGCCGACAGGTGCAGGGCGCGGCTGGCCGATTCCGGGCGGTCGGTTACGGTGGATGGCAACGAACCGGCCAGGGTGGCGGGGGTGTCTGTCGTTTCATCTTCTGGGTCGGTCGTGGACGCGGTTGGTCGCCTGCG
>JALWRU010000399.1 GCA_026994095.1 Nitrospira sp.
CCCTCCATGCGGCACATGAGGGTGGTTTCCACCCGCTCTGGCAGGTCGGAGGCGACCTCCTGTTTGGTGCGCCGGAGGATGAACGGGCGTACCCGCTGGGACAGTTTTTCGGTGGCCTCGGCATCACCGCGCTCAATGGGGCCGCCAAAGCGACGCCGAAACTGCTCATGCTGACCCAGCAGACCGGGCACCAAAAAGGCAAATTGCGCCCACAGTTCACCCAGATGGTTTTCGATGGGGGTGCCGGTCAGGGCCAGACGGTGGCGGGCGTTTAACTGCCGCACGGCACGGCTGACCTGAGAGCCGGGGTTTTTCACATACTGGGATTCATCCAGCACCAGATAGTGAAACGGCTGCGCCTCGAACCAGCTCACATCCTGCCGTAGCAGGGCGTAGTTGGTCAGCACCACCTCGGCTTTGAGAACGGAGTCGGCACCTCGATGGCGACCGGGGCCGTGCCAGGTGGCCACGCTCAACTCGGGTGCAAAGCGGGCCAGCTCTTGCTCCCAGTTGAAGATCAGGCTGGTGGGCACCACGATCAGAGACGGCAGATCCGTGTGCTGGCGTTGCTTTTCAAGCAGTAGCAGGGCGATGACCTGTACGGTCTTGCCCAGCCCCATATCGTCGGCCAAAATTCCGCCAAAGCCGTACTCCCGCAGGAAGTCCAGCCATGCGAGGCCGTCTTTCTGGTAGGGGCGCAGGTCGGTTTTGAGGGTGGACGGCGAGGCCACCGGCTGGATGCCCTCAAACCCTTTGAGGCGTTCGATGGCGTCCTGAAAACCGGCGTCGGCCTCGGTGGTTACGCCTTCGGTCAACTCCAGCAGTAGTGGTACCTGATACTGGCCCAGTCGGACCCCTTTTTCGGCAGTACTACCGGCCTCGTGCAGGGCGTCGGCATGGGCGCGAATCCAGTCGGGGATCTGCACCACCCGGCCATCGGGCAGGGGGGTGAAGCGGTTGCCCGACTCCCACGCAGATAGCAGCGCAAATACGTCGACCTGCTGGGAGTCAAAGGTGGCATCCACCTCCAGATCAAACCAGTCCAGACCGGAGCGAATGCGGGCGGCAAAGCGTGGAGTACCCCGGTAGACCCGATGGCGGGACAGGTGCTCTTCGCCCAGAATAATCCAGCCTTCTTTCGACAGTACCGGCAGCTCTTCGAGCAAGAAGGCGTAAGCGTCGTCGCCGGTCAGGCTCCATACGTCGGCCCCCCGCGCACGGGGAGGTAACTGGTGCGGAGAGTGGGGTACAGAGAGCCGCCGGGCGGCCTGTTTTTCGGCCGTTCGGTCACGGCTGTAGCGCACCACCTGCCCATCGATCAAGGCCACCGGCAGGTCGCTGCCTGCGGCCACCACCGGCTGGGCGGCACCGTAGGCAAAGGACAGATGCAGGCGCAGTTCGCCCTGACCATCGACCAGATGCAGATGGGGGACAGGGGGCTGTCCATCAACCTGCGCTGGTGTGAGCATCGGTGGCAGGTCCAGATCGCCTGCCGCCAGCAAGCGGGGGAGCCAGTGCTGGGTGAACTCGGTCAGGTCGGCGGCAGGCACCTGAATGGGTAAGGCGGCCAGGGTTGCGGCCAGCTTACCGGGCACCGGCACCAGCAGACCCCCCACCTGTGCGTCATCTACATAGAGGGGCGGATCTGCTGCCAGCACCTGCCACTCATCGCTCAGTGGGGCGGGTGGCGGGAGTTCAATGCGCAGGGTACCGTCGTCACCGGCGACCACCTGCGGGCGGGCCGACAGGGTCGGGCCGGGAGACAGGGGCCGGTCGCAACCATCCAGAAACAGCCGCCCGGTGGTCGCCAGTTGTATGAGAATGCCGTAGCGCACCTCCAGTGGCAATTCGTAGCGATGATTGCCACGGCGCCCCCCCGGTGAAGCGGGTGACTGGCGCAACTGGCGGCACAGGTGCACGTCGATCGGTGTCAAAAAGTCGGGTCGAGGCTCGGTGGGGTCACCGCCCCAACTGCTGCCCAGTGGAAACGGCGTGACCTTTTCGCGGCCGCTGGCGGCGGTATGGATCCGCGCCGTCTCAATGATCGGCGGTTCGTCTTCAATCAGGGTCAGCTGATAGCGCAGCCAGTCGCCTTCGGCCACACCCGATAGGGGCTGGATCGGGTCGCCCAGACCGCGCAGCAGGGTCACCTGCCAGGGGGTGGTATCGCCCTGATTGCGGCGTTGCTCTGCCAGATAGAGCAGCCCCGCTGCCTGATGGATGCAGGCCCGGTGTTTGTGTTGCTCACAGTGCAGGGTGAGGGTGTCGTCGGCATAACCGATACGCACCTCTACGGTCGCATCGCCCGGAGGGTCTGCGCTCACCTGCAGGCACAGGGAGTGGGTGTCGTTGGTGATGGCCTGCACTGTACCCGCCTGAAACAGGCGGTTGCCCTGGGCCAGCTTACGGGGGCCAAAGCGGGTGCGCAGGCTGCGGATTCGGAGCAGCTCTTCAGGGACGGTCAACTGGCTGGATACCCCATCTTTGGGCGCTGTCTGAGCTGCGCCAAACCAAAACCATTACGATAACCCGGATTTCCCCGTGTGGGAAGCGTTTTGGCGCTGATTGTGCTGGATTGCTGTGGTTCCAATCTGGCCAGAAACCGGCACTGGCGTCAGACGGCGATTTATCTATTGTCCCGAACCGGTCGATAAGGCCCGGAGAGGACCGGATTGGGGGTACACTAGAACGGTAGCCAAACAACGTGCGCACGGAGGTGTACAAGCGGCTGCCCCACCAGACGGTGATCCATACATGGGCGGCGCTCCGCCGGGCCACGGGTTCAGTACAGGGATGGTATCGACATGGGTAACAACACCGCTAAAATCACGTTTTCTGACGATTGCAGCTACGACGGCCCGGTGCGCAAGGGCACCCTCGGCCCCGATGTGATCGACATCAGCAAGCTGTACGGCCAGACCGGACGCTTCACCTACGACCCGGGCTTTCGCTCTACCGCGAGTTGTGACAGCCAGATCACCTACATCGATGGTGAAAAAGGCGTCCTGCTGTACCGGGGGTACCCCATTGAGCAGTTGGCCGCCAAGAGTTCGTTTTTAGAGGTCTGTTACCTGCTGTTGCATGGTGATCTGCCCAACGAAACCGAGCTATCGACCTTCACCACCAGCATCATCAAACACACTATGGTGCACGAGGGGTTGAAGAATTTTTATAACGGCTTCAGGCGGGACGCCCACCCCATGGCCACCATGGTGGGTGTGGTGGGGGCGCTGTCGGCGTTTTATCACGATTCGCTCGATATTCATGACCCCAAGCACCGGGAGATTTCGGCCCACCGGCTGATCGCCAAGATGCCCACCATCGCGGCCTGGAGTTACTCCTACGCCAACGGACGACCGTTCATTTACCCAAAGAACAGCCTGGGGTATACCGAAAACTTTTTGCG
>JALWRU010000400.1 GCA_026994095.1 Nitrospira sp.
ACTTCTTTTTTTTGGCCATGACGACAGCCCGGTGCTCCTTCAAAGGGTACCGCTCATTGTAGAAAGACCCGCTATGCGACCGCAACTTAACCTTACCCACGCCCCGTTCATCACCCCCCTTCGCGGTACCCTGCTTGCCACACTGGCGGTGTTAATGCTGACCACCGCCGGGTGCAGCAAGGGTGGCTCCACCCCGGACGCGAACAAGGAAGGCGGACAGGCGGTAGCGGCCTCCGGTGAGGACCTGTTCAACCGCAACTGTGCCCGCTGCCACGGTGCCAAGGCCAGCGGCAGCAGCTACGGCCCGCCGCTGGTGCACAAAATTTATGAGCCCAGCCATCATGCGGACGCAGCCTTCTATCGGGCGGTACAGGGGGGGGTGAAGGCCCACCACTGGCGCTTTGGCAACATGCCCCGCGTGGGCGGCGTCTCCAACGACGAGATCGGCTTGATTGTCAGCTATATCCGTGGCTTACAGCGCGAGGCGGGCATTTTTTGATGGGGACTTGACCGACACTTGGACGCGCATTCTATAAGGGCCGTTCGCACGGGCTAAAGTCTGGAGAGTGGTTGGTAACCGCCCTGTAAGTGAGGTGGCACAGCAGGGGTGCGCTGTTTGACCCGATGAGACAACCGAAGTAAAGTAAGGAGGTAAGAACGCATTACCCGGAGGCGCGTCATGTTTGCCATTGCCAAAATTACTGCCAAGGGCCAAACCACCATTCCTCAGGATGTGCGCACCGCCCTCCACGTCGCGCCCGGTGACTCGATTGTCTGGGAGGTCGACGCTGACGGGACCGCCACGGTACGGCGCGTCCAGCCCATGGACATCGAATATCTACGTGCCATCGAGGGCACCCTGTCCGAATGGTCCGGTTCTGCTGATGAAGCGGCCTACCGTGACCTTTAAACGCTTTGCAGTCGTTCGTGTGCCGTTTCCGTTTACCGATCGAAACAGCACCAAAAACCGACCCGCACTGGTGCTCTCCGACCCGACGGCGTTCAATACCCCGGCGGGCCATTCCGTCATGGCCATGATCACCTCGGAATCCAACGCTCCATGGCCTCTCGACTGCTCGCTTAAAGACCTTGCTACCGCCGGATTGCCTGCACCATCCAAAGTGCGATTCAAGCTATTCACGATTGACCACCGGCTTGTGCGCGGTGAATTGGGGCAACTGGCATCCACCGATATGGAAAGCGTTCAAGTAGCCCTCGACAGGCTACTCAAGGGATAAATAAAGACCGAAACGCATGGATTTTCAATCCTGCTGAGGTTGCCCCGTAACGGCTGACGATGGACAGAGGAAAACCGGTGGCGCTTTGGCAACATGCCCCGCGTAGGTGGCGTCGTCTAACGACAAGTCGGCTCGATTGTCAGCAATATCCGTGGATTACAGCGCGAGGCGGGCATCTTTTGATGGGGACCGCGTGTATCCAGTACGGGGCCATGCCCCTGCCGAGTTCTTCGAATACATTGAAACCGATGACACCCGAACCCGCAGACGTCATCATCTTCTCAAAGCCCATCCCGGTTGATTTTAAACGGCTTCAAGAAGAAGCTAGGTAGTGTCTACAAAACCGGGGGAAATCCACTCTTTGGGACAAAAACCTAATCCTTCGGAAGGGGGAATGATGACGAAAAGGCTTTTCATTTTGCGTCTAGGCCATCGGCTTGAGCAGTCTTTAACAGAGAATGTTGTAGGTATCGGATGGTGTAACGCGCCGCACCTGTTGGAAACGAATAGCTGGGATGCACTAAAGGACCAACTAAGGGAAACTTACCCCGACCCCTACAAGGATAGTGCCCGTTCTTTGGGCAATGCTGCAGGTAGCGTCTGGCGGTTTCTCAAGTCTATTGAGCCAGGCGACCAAGTGGTTGTACCAGTGCCTGGAGCCTTTTATGTGGCCTGCATAAAGAGTTCTCCGTTCTACGAGAAATCCGGGGCTTCAGATGAATTGGACTATGCCTACCGAAGAAGGGTTGTTTGGGAAACAGTAAAGCCTGTTCCAAGGAGCCATGCATCTAATCCCCTACAGCGCTGGATGAAAGCTCGCCAAACTTGTGTTGAGGCAGACTGTGATCTTTTGAGCGATCTTAATAAGGCACTGGATCGCACTTCCCCTATAGACTTCGGAAGCAGCGTGTTGGATGCCGCATTCGATTCGGTATCGAAAGCACTTCACAATGCGGTTAATAACCGGGGACTGGAACAGGTCGTCAAGCAACTTGCACAGGCTAGCGGAGCAAAAGCAAAGATGCCTTCAAATAATACAGGGCTGCTCGGTGATGCTGATGTGATTGCAACTTACGACCTCAAAATTGGAAACATGGAATCGACCATCGAAGTGGCGTATCAGGTCAAACAACATGAGGGAAAGACTGATGGGTGGGGCGTACAACAACTGATTGATCGAATGGAGGCAAGCCCGTCTATCGTGCGCGGCTGCCTTGTTACCACAGCTCAAAAGGTGAGTGATCAGGCGCAGAGGTTGGCAGATGAGAATGACATTCTTGTGCTGACTGAACGAGAATTGGTCGAGTGGGTTCTCTCAGTTGGTCTAGGTGCCTTGACTGATAAACATTAAGGAATAAAGCGTGAAACGCAATGTCACGTTTTGCCCCCTAAATGTGATACAGATCACCCTTGGCGGTGGCTACCAGCTCATCCACCCGTGGATCGTGGCTGGCAAACGGGTCGGTGCAGAGGATGGTCTCCTCAAAATAGCCGCTTAGTTTGAGGTAGGTCCAGTCCACGCTGTAGGGCCGGTTGGTCTCTTTGGCGAAGCGGATAAAACGCCCGCGAATATTGGCGCGGGTGTCTGGCGGCGGGTTGTCCATGGCATGGGCCACCGCATTGTCGTTGCTGATACGCTGCATCCGTTTTTGCCGCTCCAGCAGGTAGTAGATGCCCCGGCTGCGGTCGATGTCGTGGTATTGCAGGTCGAGCATGGCCACCCGTGGGTCGTCCAGCCCGCAGCTGTGTTTGTCCATAAACTGCCGAACCACCTGCCGTTTGGCGATCCAGTCCACCCGGTCAGCCAACTCGGTGGGGTCGCTATCCAGCGAGGTCAGCACCGCCTTCCACTGATTCAACAAGCTGCGGAACACCCCCGGCCCCAGGCTGGAGAAGTGCACTTCCGCCGCCTCCAGATAGGCCCACTGGATGGCCAATGCCGACATCTTGCCGCCCCCTGCCAGTGCCAGCGGCATATTCAAATCCAGATCCAGCGATACTTGCCTTAAGGCATCCACCGGGTCTTCCAGCACCACACTGGGTAGTTTGCCGTCCTCTTCCATGATGGTCAGCAGCAGCGACGAAATGCCCACCTTCAGGTAGGTGGTGTACTCACTCATATTGGTATCGCCCACGATGATGTGCAGCCGCCGAAAGCGCTCCGCATCCGAGTGAGGTTCATCGCGGGTATTGATAATGCTGCGCGACGAGGTGGTGGACGAGGACGACGCCTCGTGAATGTGGTTGGCCCGTTGAGAGATGGCATAGCGGGTCTGCCCCGCCACCGTAAACACCTTGCCCGCCCCGCAGTAAATCTGACGGGTCACCAGATGGGGGGTGAGGCATTCGGCCATGCGCCAGAAGTCCAGCGAGCGCTCCACCAGATAATTTTCGTGGCAGCCGTAGGTATTGCCCATAGAGTCGGTATTGTTACGAAAGGCAAACAGCCGCCCGGTAAAACCCTCTTCTTCCAGCTTCTTTCTGGCCGGTTGCAGGCGCGATTCGAGCATACGCTCACCGGCCTTGTCGTGGGTTACCACGCTCTTGAAGGAGGCGCACTCGGGGGTGGCGTACTCCGGGTGGCAGCCGGTGTCCTGATAGAAACGGGCACCGTTGACTAAAAAGGCGTTGGAGGGCCAGCCGGTGGGGATGACCTCTTCAAACAGGTAACCGATCACCTTCTCCATCGGCAGGTAGGCGGTGCCGGTGGGGTAGAAGGTCAACCCGTATTCGGTCTCCAGACCGATGATGCGGCGGCGCACCCGGTCACCCGGCCAGTAGCGATTCCACCCGCGATGGGGCCAGTCGGGTGAAGGCCCGACCAGACACCCCCCGCCGTAGTAACGCCACCTCAAAATCCTGTGCTTTCAACTCACCATTTTCGCTGGCGGCCTGCAGGGCGTCGCGGCTGTGGCCCATGGAGTCGGCCAAGGGCGATACCTCGGTCACCGACGCCTTGAGCGAGTCCAGCACCTCTTCGGCATCACCGCCCACCACTGCAAACAGGCCCGCCCCGCTGATGGAGCCGTCAAAGGAGATCCGATAGATCTCGTCTTCCTCCGGAGTCGGCCCCACCTGCGCCAGTACCAGTTCAACCTCCATCGGTTTCTGGTCGTGGGCAAAGATCTCTCCCAGCATCTGCGAATAGCCGTCGGCCAGCGCCTTGGCGGAGACATCTTCACGGCTGTAGCTAAAACCGGTCACGTCCGCATGGCGGATGCCCGCTTTGCGCAGGTGTTCAAACTCGCTGTAGCGCCCCACCCCGGCAAAACCGATGCGGTCGTACACCTCCGATAATTTTTTAAGCGCCGCGCCCGGATTGTGGGCCACAAACAGAATGCCATCCACGGTAGAGACCGTCACGATGGCCCGCCCCCGGCTGATGCCCGCCTTGGCGAACTCGGCCTTGTCGCGCATGAGCTGTTCGGGCGAAACATAATAGGGTGCGCTCATGGTGACCCCTCCCCGGCTACGGTGTCACAGGCGGTGGCCACGTCATCCGGCGAAAGCTGCGTCACCCCGTCGCCGGTAATGACCATCACCGTGGGGTAGATCCCCCGTTTGCTGTCCGGCCCTGCGGTAGCCAGGTCTTCCTCCGCCGCATCCAGCAGCGCGGTCAGCGCCACGCCGATGGCGTCGGTCTGGCTCAAGGCCGGTTTAAAACCTCGTTTCAATGCCCCACGAGCCTGCACAGAGCCTGACCCGGTGGTGACCCAGTCTGGCTCTTCGGTACCACCCCCGGCCACGTCATATTTAAATACCCGGCCCCGCTCCTGCGCCAGATCGTAACCGGCAAACAGGGGGATCACCGCCAGCCCTTGCATGGCCATGGCCAGATTGCCGCGCACCATCTGACCCAGCTTGTTGGCCTTGCCTGAGAGTGACAGCAGTCGCCCCTCAATCTTTTCGTAATACTCCAACTCGGTAGTAAACAGCTTGGCCATGTCCAGACACGGCCCCACCGCCCCGGAGATGGCCAGGGCCGAGTAGGCATCGGTCTGGATGACCTTGTCCAGCCGCCGACTGGAGACCGAGTGACCGTCCGAGGCCATACGGTCACCGGCCACGATCACCCCGCCGTCAAAGATCAGCGACAGCACGGTGGTGCCGTGGGCCACGCCCGCCGGGGTATTGGCCACCCCAACACCGGTCTGAACCCCGTCGGCACTGGGCAGCAGGTCGGGCCGCTCGGCCACCAGATAGTCGTAAAAGCTGGCCCCGGTGGCGGGCGAGAACGGTTGCCGGTTCATTGCCCACCTTTTTGCACGTAGTTCTTCACGAACTCTTCGGCGTTCTTCTCCAGCACATCGTCGATCTCGTCCATGAGCTCGTCCAGGTCTTCCACCAGCTCTTTACCTTTTTCGGTAATGGCCGGGCTGCCGGTCGGCTCTTCGGTCTCCTCCGGCGGTGACTCGTCCTGCTCGTGATGGGTCTGTTTCTGGGACATGCTACGCTCCGCAATTTGTAAGGTGGAAAGCCACCCGGTTAGCCGCCCTGCAATCGCTCAATCAAGTCCTGTGGGGTAGCGCACTCCGCCAGCACGGCCTGCAACTGGGCCTTGGCCCCTTTAAACGGGTCCAGTGTGGGGATGCGGCGAATCTCGTCGCCGGTATCCAGCATCACCGAATCCCAGCTTACCCCGTAGACCGCCTTGCCAAAGCGGGCCAGACAGGCCCCCCGGAACCAGGCGCGGGTATCTTCCGGCGGGGTACGCTGGGCCGCCTCGACCGCGTCGTCATCCACCAGTATCTCTACCCGCTCCCGCCGTTTGAGGGTGTGGAACAGGCCCTTGTCCGGGTTGATGTCGTGGTACTGGATATCCATGGCCTTGGCCCGTGGCGAGTTCCAGTCCAGCCCCTTCTTCTTCAGATAGCTGTCGATCATACGGTACTTGAGCACCCAGTCCACCTGCGGACCCACCGACAGGGGATCACCCTCCAGCGCATCCAGTACGGTCTGCCACCGCTCGATCACCAGGGGGAAGCTACCGGGGAGTTCATGGGTACGGGCGTAGTCCTGCACCCGCTCCAGATAGCACCGCTGGATCTGGATGGCCGTCATACTGCGGCCATCGGCGAGCGGCAGCGACTGACGCAGGCCCAGATCGCGGGAAACCTGTCGAAAGGCCTCCAGCGGATCGGCCAGTTCGGGCACCGGCCCCAGCGCGTCGTCTTCGATCAACCGCAGTACCAACGCCATGGTGCCCACCTTGAGGAAGGTGGCCACCTGACACAGGTTGGCATCGCCGGGGATCACATGCAGCCGCAGCCACTGCTCCCGGTTGGCGTGGGGTTCGTCACGGGTGTTGAACAGGGGGCGCCGGGTCATGGTGTTGAGGCCGATCAGCGTCTCAAAAAAATCGGCCCGCTGGGACAGTTGGAACGGCACCGGGTCGCGTCGGTTCTCGGCCCCCACCTTGCCCGCGCCGCTGTAAATCTGGCGGGTCACCAGATAGGGAATCAAGGCCGCTGCCAGGGCCTCGGGCGCCACCTGCCGGTAGACCAGATAGTTCTCGTGGTAGCCGTAGCTGTTGCCCTTGCCGTCGGAATTATTTTTGAACACCGCCAGACTGGGTTGCCCCACCGCCCGGTCGGCAATCTCACGGGCCCGGTTGGCGATACGCTCACCGGCAGATTCATACCGCACCAGCGCCAGCGGGTCGGTCACCTCCGGGGTGCAGTACTCCGGGTGGGCGCCATCCACATAGAAGCGCCCACCGTTGGCCAGCACCTTGTTCAAGGCCCGGTTGGCGTAGGGGTCCGGGTCTTCCCGCTCACCGTCGCACAGCTTGCCGAACAGGTCCAGCAACGGGTTCTCGCCGTCGTAATCCCACAGGCATTCCGGGGCCGGACGCTCCGGGCAGAAACCGACCAACCGCAGAGAGTTGGTGATGTGGTTCTGCTCACGAGGATCGAGTCCAGCAATGCCGAACTCGATCTCACTTCCCATTAAAAATGGACGGGTGGACATGATACCGACCGGTCGCCTGCGCCCGGTTACAGGTAGTGACCCGCCGACACCGGGGTGATGTTTTTGCCCTCGGTACCGTCGTCGTCACTGTTGCTGATGGTGCGAATGTTCACGATGCGCTCTCCCTTGCGCCCTGCGATCTTGGCCCAATCGTCCGGATTGGTGTTGTTGGGCAGGTCTTCGTTTTCGCGATACTCCTGCCGCATGGCCGCCAGCAGGTCGTCGTAACACAAGCCCTTTTCACCCGTGTCGATGGCCCGTTTAATGGCGTATTTTTTGGCCCGCGAGACCATTCCTTCAATCATTGCGCCACTGGCGAAATCTTTGAAATAACAGAGCTCCCGCTCACCGCTGGCGTAGGTGACCTCCAGAAATTCGTTGTCTTCGGTGTCTTCATACATACGGGTCACAAGCCGCTCGACCAGACGCTCAATCACCTGCTCGGTCGGCTCGTCCTCTGTACGATATTCCGACTTGCCAAAGGGCAGATCGGTGGTCAGGTACTTGGCAAAAATCTCTTTGGCGGCCTGCTCATCCGGGCGGCCTACCTTGATTTTTACGTCCAGCCGCCCCGGTCGCAACACCGCCGGGTCGATCAGGTCCTGACGGTTGGTGGCACCGATCACAATCACGTTGCGCAGCCGCTCCACCCCGTCGATCTCGGCCAGGAACTGAGGCACGATGGTGGCCTCCATGTCCGAGGAGATGCCCGAACCACGGGTGCGGAACAGGGAGTCCATCTCATCAAAGAAGATGATGACCGGCACCCCCTGATCGGCTTTCTCTTTGGCCTTCTCGAAGATCTCACGGATCTTGCGCTCGCTTTCACCCACATACTTGTTGAGCAGCTCCGGCCCTTTGATATGCAGAAAAAAGCTGCGCTTGGAGCGATCGCTGTCGCTACCGCGCTGTTTTTCCACCTGCTCGGCAATGGCGTTGGCTACCGCCTTGGCGATGAGGGTCTTGCCGCAGCCGGGAGGACCGTATAACAGGATGCCCTTGGGCGGGCTTAACTGGTGCTCCCGATACAGGTCTGGATAGAGGAACGGCAGTTCCACCGCGTCCCTGATCTCTTCAATCTGGCCTGCCAGACCACCGATCTGGCGGTAATCCACATCCGGGACCTCTTCAATCACCAGCTCTTCCGCTTCACATTTGGGCAGTTTTTCCAGCAGGTAACCGGAGCGACCGTCCAGCAGCACATGGTCACCCACCCGAATGTCATCTTCCAGCAGCTTGTCGGTCAGCCGCACCACCCGCTCTTCATCTGCATGCAGGGTCACAATGGCACGCTGGTCTTCCATCAACTCCTTGATGCAGACCACCTCGCCCTGGACCTGAAACCCCTTGGCCTCCACCACGTTGAAGGCTTCATTCAAGACCAGTTCCTGCCCCAGTTGCAGGTCGTCGACCTTCACATCCGGGTGCACATGCACCTTCATCTTGCGACCGCTCACGTAAACGTTGACGGTACCGTCCTCGTTAATCGACGAGAAAAATCCATAGGGGTTGGGCGGCAGGGTCAGCTTTTCCACCTCTTCCCTCAACGCTTCGATCTGGGCGCGGGACTCTTGCAGCACCTGCGCCAGCTTCTGGTTTTGCTGATAGGCCTGATCGAGTTTGTTGCGCACCGGGAACAGGTGCTGCAGCTCGTTCTCCATGGACTGCAACTGCTCTTGCAAGCGTTGCAGCTCCTCCGCGTCGATGGCAGACAGGGGGTCAACCCTGGCCCCTCCCGACGGGGTAGCGGACGGATCAAGCGGACGATCGGACCGCATCTGGTGGCTGCTGTCGTCTGACGAGTTGGGCTGGCGAATGGCCATAGCACCTCCTATCCAGCGTCGACCGGGGCTTCCCCCGAATGGGTACGAACGCACAAACCGGCCCGCCAACTTAACCTTAAGCGCCATCCTGAATTCGGTCAAATACGCCTATATAATGGGCATATTAATTTATAAGTCATTGATTTACATGACTTACAATAACGACGCTGGCGGCATCACCCGCGCCGTCAGGCGGCGGCTCGCGTCGGCGGGATCGACCGCGGTCAATATCGCCGAGATCAGACCGATACCATGACCGCCGCAGGCCATCACCGAATCGACCTGATCCACGCCGATTCCCCCCAGTGCAAACAGGGGAATTGGCGCACTTTCCACTACTTCTGATAACCGCTTTAAACCAGCGGGTATTCCCATACCGCGTTTGGAGGGGGTGTCAAATACCGGACCGAACGTGACAAAATCGGCTCCGTCTGCCGCCACGCGGGAAATTTCGTCCTGATGGTGGGTAGAGACCCCAATCCATCGCTGACGGCCCAGCAGCGCCCGTACCTGCGCCACTGGCGGGTCGTCAGAGGTGAGATGCACGCCGGTGCCCAGCGCCAGCGCCACATCGGTGCGACTATTGATGAGTAGATGGGCCTCATACCGGTCAGTGAGGGCCTTGACCTGCCGCCCCAGCCGCAGCAGTGCTGCGGTAGACAGGTCTTTTTCGCGCAGTTGAACCAGCCGCACCCCGCCGGACAGGGCCGCCTCCAGCGCGGGCAACAGATCGCCCCCCGGTAGCAGGTGGCGATCGGTAATCAAATAGAGTCGTGGCAAGTCGGCCACGGGGTGCTAGTTGCTGGCGGCGATCATGCCCTGTAACGGCGAGCTGGCGGTGGCGTAGGTCTTTTTAGGCATGCGGCCCGCCAAAAAGGCCTCCCGGCCAGCCTGCACCGCATGATTCATCGCGCGGGCCATGCGGATCGGGTCCTGCGCCCCGGCAATGGCGGTATTGAGCAGCACCGCCTCCACTCCCAGCTCCATTGCCACGGCCACGTCTGAAGCGGTGCCCACACCGGCATCGACCACCACCGGAATGCTGACCGCCTGCTGCACCAGCTGCACGCTGTAAGGATTGCAGACCCCCAACCCGGAGCCGATGGGGGCCGCCAGCGGCATCACCGCCGCACAGCCAACCGCCTCAAACTTTTTGGCCATGATCGGATCGTCAGTCATGTAGGGCAACACGATAAACCCCTCCTTGACCAGCACTTCCGCCGCCTCAAGCGTCGCTTCGTTATCCGGATAGAGGCTCTCCTGATCGCCGATCACCTCCAGTTTGACCATGTCCGATACCCCGGCGGCGCGGGCCAATTGAGCGGTACGGATGGCGTCTTTGGCGGTAAAACAACCGGCGGTATTGGGCAGAATCTTGTAGATTTTGGGATCGAGAAAATCCAGCAGGTTCTCTTCGTTAGGGTCGGTGATATTGACCCGGCGCACCGCCACGGTCACCACATCGGCACCGGAGGCCTCAATGGCCCGTCGGGTCTCGTCAAAATCTTTATATTTGCCGGTACCCACCCACAGGCGAGAGTTGAGGTTGATGCCGCCAATGACCAATGGGTCGCTCTGATTACTCATGCCCTGTGACACTCCTTTTGGCCGCATCCGCCGCCGACAAATCGAATAATTTCAATGGTATCCCCAGCCTCCAGGCTGGCCTCAGAGAAACCCTCGCGGGACAAAATCTCCATGTTGCGTTCTACTGCCACCCCTTCGGCCTTGATGTCCAGTTCGGCCAGCAAGGTGGCAACGGTACAGTCGGCTGATACCTGGCGTGGCTCGCCGTTTACGGTAATGTTCACAAGCCCCCCTACCTTAATAGATCCACAGGATGTGGCTCAGGGTATCGGCAGCGGTCGCAGGTGGTCAAACCGGTCATCGGTCACTCCGGCGGGGTCATGTAGGTGGCGGAACCCGGATTGGCCTTTTGCGCAAACAGGAAGGTGGCGATCTCGTCGCGCTCCTGCTCGGTCAGGTCGGTAAAGTCCATGGCGTAGGAGCCGTCGTGCATGGTCTTGCCCTGCATGGCCCGCTTGGGGTCTTCCAGATAGGCCCGTAACCACATAAAGGTGTGGCGGGTACCCGACCCGTCCAACTCTGGCCCAAGACCCCATTCACCGATCTTGAACACCACATGGCAGTTGCGGCAGCCAAGCCGTTTGAAGTGCTGGAACCCGGCATCGGCCTTGGGGCTCTCATCGTAATATTCACGTACCCGCAGCACGTCGGTCACGTGGGTAATGGCCAGCAGCCAGAATACGAACCCGAATACCAGCAACACCCCAACGGTGAAAAACAGCACCCGCTCGCCCTGCCGCAAACCGGCCCAGAACTGTAACAATCGTTTTTGCATTAATCGACCTAGGGCCGCCTAGATAATGATCTTGAAGACAAACGCCATCACTGCGTAGATCAATACGAAAACCACACCAACTCCCGACGCCCACATGACCATACGCTCGCCCTTTTTATTGGGTGTGCCGGTATGTTTCATGAAGCGGTAGCTGATGAAGAAAAACGTGACGATCGCAACGACAAAAAAGACAAAAATACTGATCCCGAATACGTCGTCCGGGTTCCAGCTATTCATTGTTTCGAGCATGGTGGGGCTGGAGGTGCCCACAAACGGGGCAGTCCTTTCTTGAAGGGGTCACGCGACGATTTTGTCGCACACGGGTAATCGGGGCTTTCGCCGTACCCGGATTTTGCATATCCTGTGAGGCCATATTGTACATGAATCCGGTGCGCAGGGAGGGAGACGCATCCGGGTGAACACCGGAATAAGGGCATAAGACCGACATGAAGGCTTTTTTGGTCATTGGCAGCACGGGCGTAGCAGGCACCGCCGCCATTAAATCTGTACGCCAGCGACACGGCAACGACGCCCACATCACCGGGGTCTGGTACGGACGCAAACACGAGGAGTTGACCATCGACGGGGTCGACCGGGTACTGTTTGGCGACGCCTCCGATCCAGACACCTTAAACCGCATCGAAGAAGCTGCTGGTACCCGCTTTGACGCGATCTTTTACGCCACCGCCATGGGCGAGGTGGGTTTCCCGTCCAGTTTGACCACCGACGAGCAGATCGCCGCCTCCAACCGGCTCTCCTTCGACCCGCTGGCGCAGATTGAAGACCGCTTCGACCCGACCCTGATCGTCACCTACTCCACGTTTTACAACCTGGCCCATCAACAGGTGACCTACGGGGCCATGGCCCACTCCAAGGCCGCCATTGAGGCCTGGACGGTGGAGAATGCCAAGGGCAGTCGTCAGTGCATCCGCGCCGGGGCCTTTCGCTCCAGTTCGTCCATGGCGATCAAGCTGCTGGTACGCAGAAACGCCGCCAAGCTGGCCGCCATCGACGATCCGATCCTGCAAAAGCACTTCTCCGGGGTCAAGGCCTCGGTGGCAGTGGACACCCTGCAGGAGGCGGTCTTTAACGAAGAGCGCGAAACCTATGGGGATACCGGCACCGATGAGAGCGGACTGATCGCCGCCCATCTGGAGATGTTCGACCACCCGGACTGCCCATTTATTTGTGTCTGCGGCAGCAAAATGTGGCATGACGACACTGCCCAGCCCGCCCCGCCGCGACAGGTGGCACAAAGCCACTAACCCGGTTGCCGCCTTCCCTGCCCGCGCCCTATAATCGGCGCTCCACCACGGGTATTGTTGCCCGGCGTGCCATCTTTTTTTGACGGAGTTCTGCCATGAGCCGACCCAGTGCGGGCGATGCCGCCCCTGACTTTTCCCTGCCTGCCAGCACCGGCGACACCGTGACCCTGTCCGACCTGAAGGGTCAGCCGGTGGTGCTGTTTTTTTACCCCAAGGATAACACCCCCGGTTGCACCAAAGAGGCCTGCGCCTTCCGCGACCTGTCGGCAGATTTTAAACAGGCCGGGGTGACGGTGTTCGGGGTGAGCGGCGATTCGCTGGAGTCCCACGACAAATTCGTAAATAAATTTGACCTCAACTTTCCGCTCCTGTCCGACCCGGAACACACCATGCTGACCGCCTACGGCGTCTGGGGCGAAAAAAAGAACTACGGCCGTACCTACATGGGCATCACCCGCAGCACCTTCTTGATTGACGCCACCGGCAAG
>JALWRU010000401.1 GCA_026994095.1 Nitrospira sp.
AGTGCAGCGTGGGGGCGACGGTGCGGGCTGGCTTTTTGCCTTGCCGCCGGGTGCCCTTGCCAGCACTTGAAGTCACCTGTGGAACGGCCCCGGCAGTGAGTACCTTCTGCCCTGGCTTACCGGTGGCAATCAGTGATGCCACTTCCCGACACAGCACATCGCTGGCCACGGTATAGGCCAGTGATGCGGTCTTTTTACGGGAGGCGTCGGCTTGCCACCCCAATACCAGACTGGGACAGACCCCCATCAGTTCCTGATCCGCGTCTGCCACCCCCGCCTGATCGACCAGCAACAGGCGGTAGTCGCCCTGTCCGATGAGTCGCCGGGCCTGACCTGTGTCGGCCACCTGTGTCACCAAATACCCCCGGTTGATTAATACCCGTGCGGCGCTTTCCAACCCGCGACCGGCTCCTACAATCAGAATACGTTGTACGGAAGTTGCCATCTTCGGCTCCTTCTATTGGCGTGAAATGCAGCGCCCCGGCCCCTTACCGGTTGACTGCCTGTGGCGAGCTGTCCGCCCACCACTCGTCACCTGATGCCACCTCAGGCCACGGGAAATTCCTCCGGAATCAAAGCGGTCAGCTGCTCAAACTCGGCCGGGCTTAAAGTGCCGCTTTGCAACAATGCCTGGAGCCGCTCCAGCGACCGCTGCTGCGGCCACGATATGGCCTGATAAGCAGCAATGCCCGCTTGAGTCGGGGTTGTACCTGAATCGGCAAGGCCCGTCGGAACGCTTGGTGTGGCAGGTGCTTTGCGCTGCTCTTCCGATGCAGACGACTGGCCATCCAGCAGGGTCATCTGCACCTGTAACTTGTTGATGCGCCGATAGGCGTCGGCCAACTCTCCCACCAGCGAGCGATTCTCCCGCCGCAGGGCAATGCGATCGGCCACCTGCGACAACAGTATGTCGATCTCATCCAGCGTAAACGGTTTGGTGATGTAGTCGCAGGCCCCGGCCCGCATGGCGCTCAAGGCACTATCCAGCGAGGCATAACCGGTCATCAGAATCACCGGGATATCCCCCAGCGACTCGCGCACAGCGGTCATTACCTCAAGCCCTCCCACGGCACCCATCTGTAGATCGGTTACCACCAGATCAAACGGTCGGGTTGGCAACAGCCGGAGGGCTTCTTCACCGCTGTGTGCAACGGTCGCCTGCCAGCCTCTGCGGGCAATGACGGCAGCAAACATGGTGGGGATATCGGGATTGTCATCCACCACCAGCACCTGCAATGCCGTATCGGTTGCGGTATTGGTTACTGTGCTCATCCGTCCGCCCTGGTGTGAGTCATGGCCCGCTGTACCGCTTCCTGCAAGGCTGCAGCAGCCACCGGTTTGGTCACCACTTGAGCGCCACCAAACTGGCCGTTGCCTTCTTCACTGGCTTCTACCAACACCACCATGTGGGGGGCGGAATCAGACAGGCGCGCCAGCAGTGTGTCGGGGTCGCCCCCCGGCAACGGCAGGTCGAGAATACACAGGTCCATGGGCGTCTGTGCCAGATCGTTGACCACCTGCTCGCCATCAGCGGCACGCACAACCTGTTGTGGTTGCGGCAACAGCTGCGCCACGACCTCAATCAGGGCCGGGTCACCACTGGCAATCAGCACACTGCCCAGGCCGGGCGACTCACTCGGCTCCACCGATGTGGGCACCTGTCCGCCGCCATCCAGCGGCAGGGTCACGGTAAAGCAGGTATGACCGGGGCGACTCTCCACCTCAATCTTACCGCCATGCTCCTGAATCATACCAAAGCAGAGACTCAGCCCCAGCCCGGTGCCCTCGCCCACCCCCTTGGTGGTAAAAAACGGATCAAAAATGCGCGACTGTACCTGCGAGGACATGCCGGGGCCGTTATCGGTAACGGTCATTTGCAGCCGATCACCCACCTGTTGGGTAGTGATGTGAATCGTCCCCTGCGCCTGCCCGGACAGGGCATCGTGGGCATTGTTCAGCAGATTGACCACCACCTGCCCAATCTGGTGCCGGTCCATCAGACAAGCGGGCAGACCGGCGGCCAGCTCATGGGTTACCTCTACGCTGGTACCGGCGGCGCGAAACCCGGCGATATCCAGCATCTCTTCCACCACCTCGTTGAGCGATTGAGATACCTTGCGGGCCGGCTCCTGCCGCGAAAAACGCAGCAACGAATCCATAATGTGGCGGGCACCAGTGGCAGAGCGGTGGACCGTCTCTACCATCTTCAGTTCGTTTTCCGCCAGCTCGGACCGTTGCAGCAGCTCGGAATAGACCAGAATCGGCACCAGCTTGTTGTTGATTTCGTGGGCAATGCCCGCCACCAGCGTACCCAGCGAAGTGAGTTTGTCCATCTGCCGCACCTGCTGCTCCAGCCGCTTGTTCGCGGTCATGTCGCGCACCAGCACCAGACAGGCGGGGGCGTCCGAGTCCGGGTCGACCATCGGTGCAAAACTGCAATAGCTCTCCAGCGCCACCCCGTCCTGCCCGTGTAATACCAACTCCACGTTGAGGCTGGTCTCTCCCGACAGGGCGTGGGCCAGCGGTGTGGGCAGGCGGTCATCCTGCAACAGGGTGGTAAACGGCTGGCCACGGAGGGCCTCCGGGGTCACTCCCAACTCCTGTACGCGGGCGTTGGCAAAGGTGATCCGCCCACGCCAGTCCACGGTCAAAATAATATCGCTGGCACAGGCCAGAATCTGCTCAAGATAGGCGTGGGAAGCGCGGATCTCTTCGGTGCGCTGCGCCACCTGTTGTTCCAGACCTTGATTGAGCTGCGCCAGCTCTTGCGACAGGCGCGCCTCTTCTAAAATGCGGCCCAGCATGGTGGCCAGAATGCCAAATACCGTGCGCTGGGCCTCGCCAAAAAAACCGACACTGGTGTGGCTCAGGTTGAGGACCCCCAACGATTGGCGGTCGCCGGTCAATGGCAGACACATGAGCGAGCGCACGCTGCTGGAGCGGTTACCGGTATCAAACCGTTCGTCCTCACGCACATCGGCGATGACCACCGGCTCACCGCTCTGGGCGACGGTGCCTGCCACCCCTTCCCCCAATTTAAAACGACGCCGTCTGGTGGGGGTCGGTTCAGCCTTGCCGCTACGGGGGGCAGTGCCCGCCACATTCACCAGCAGGCTGGTGGACGGGTCCAGCAACATGATGGAGCAAGTCTCCAGCGATAGGCGTGCCTTCAGCACCGACACCACCTGTTCACAGATGGCCCCCACCTGCGACACCCCGCGCAGGGATTCGGCGATTTCGCGGAACGCCTCCAGATTGTCGAGGATCGTCCCGGTATCCAACGGGGTGGCCCCGTTTCCGGCAGGCGGAAGATGTTCGGTCTGCGCACTACTCACCAGGTTCATCCCTTCAAACAGGGGTGGTGAACCGCCAGACACAGCCCCGCTGA
>JALWRU010000402.1 GCA_026994095.1 Nitrospira sp.
CGCAGCAGGCAAAGTTTTTCCCGCAGGCGGCTCAGGCGCGCGGGTGCCTTTTCCGGGGCGAAAAACTCCTGCGGCAAGGGCTCGAAGCTCATGGCCAGCGCCCGGCTGTTCCGCTGCCGGGCCGCATTGCGGGCAACCTTCAGCAGGTGCTGATGCCCCAGGTGCACGCCATCAAAGTTGCCGATGGTCACCACACAGCCGGCATGGGGGTAACGGGGTTGCAGACCGTGATAGACCTTCATGCCTGGCACACCCCTGCATCGGAGCCTGAAGTCCGTTGCCGTGACTGGAAAATCTTGGGGAGGGCTGCTTGCATGAACCAGGCTTGAAAACAAAGGGTGAAAGTATAGCGGCATAGCGGCCCCAGACAAGAAAAAACCCCGCAAAAGCGGGGTTTTTTCTTGCTTGACCGAAGGTCTGGCTCAGAAGTTCAGCCGTACGGTGAAGCGGACATACCGGGGTGTCTGGTAACGGGTGGGTACCAGATACGTCGGGTCCGGTGTTCCTTCATCGGTTTCAGCTGTCTCCACCACCTCGGTGACGGTACGGCTGTCAAACACGTTGAAGATGTCCATCCGTGCCTGTACATCCATGCCGGCCAGGGTGGTGGTGTATTCCAGGCCTAGGTCCAGTTTGGTCAGGAAGTCTGTCCGGCCACGGCTACCGCGGGGTACCAGCACGCCATTTTCATAGAAGGATTCGGCACCGTAAGCGGCGGCGAATACATCCGTGGGATGCACGCCAAAGGCGTTGATGGGTCGACCGCTCTGGGCCAGGAAGTTACCGCTGACTTTCCAGTGGTCGGCAAACTGCCAGGCGCCGAACAGCTTGAAGGTGTGCGGGCGATCATTGGGCAGCGGGCCGTAGGCACCATCCAGCAGGCCGGGCTGATCGAACAGGGTGGTCAGGCCGGCGTCATCCTGACCGTTGTCGGAACGGACATAGCCTTCGTTGTTGCCCTTGCTCTCGGAATAGGTGTAGGAACCCTGCAGATAGAATTCACCATCCCAGTTCTTCTCGAAGAACAGTTCGAAGGCTTTATAGGTGCGCTCGGATTGCGGATAGCCCAGCATTTCCTTGGAAAGCTGGATGGGTTCCACTTCGCCGTCGCCATTCATGTCCACATAGATGAGCATGTCGGTGCCGGGATTGGTGAGCACATAGTAGTCAAAGCCACCAGCCTCGAAATCAGTGAATCCATTTTCAGCGGCATACTGGTTCAGGGCGGCGTCAATGGCCACATCCTCGATGGTACTCTTCAGGTCACGGTAGATACCGCGCACGCCGGCCCGCCAGCCGTCGAAGATTTCCTGCTCGTATCCCAGGATGAATTCATCCTGATACATGGGCTCGATGGTCTGGTCGACAATTTCTCGTACATCCGGCACGGTACCGTCACCGAATACGGCAGTGCCACCCAGCTGGTCGCCCAGGCCCTGGGGCGTGCCATCGGCACCGATACTGTCATACAGATAGTATTCCTGAATGAAGTACTCGGCGCCGGAGAGTCGCACATTGGTGTTGGAGGCAATGGGCAGATGGTAGCGGCCATAGTTGGCAAATACCTTGGAACGGCCATCGCCCATGACATCCCAGGACAGACCCAGGCGGGGTGCCCATTGGTCCTTGATCTGGATAAAGGTTTCGCCATTGGCATTGCGGTTGTCAAAAGATTCGTTACGAATGCCCAGGCTGAGCAGCAGGGTGTCGGTGATGTTCCAGTTATCTTCCACATACCAGGCACGGGTGATCACATCAAAATCACCACCACCCTCAAATACACGGCGGCGTACCAGTGAGGTAACGCCATCGGGCACAACACCGCCCTGGATGACATCACCCGGTTCGGCATCTACATAGCGCCAGTAGACATGGCCGGAATAGAAACTTTGATCCAGCGAGGTGTTTTTCTGGTTGTCGATACCGGCGCGGATATAGTGGTTGTCACCAAAAGCATATTCCAGATCAGCGCGGAATTGCTTACGGGAGTCGTAGGATAGGGAGGGCACAGCATTGACCCAGCAGCCCAGAATACGCTGGCTGACACCGGCACGGGCATCAATGATCAACGGACAGTTCTGATCGAAGGGGCTGGAATCCGTGCGGTCATAGGCGTTCTTGCCGGCCATGATGGACAGAGTCAGATCATCGGTGATGTGACCGGTGTACTTGGCCACGATATTGCGGCCGCCACGATTGGACAGAGATTCCCCCTTGTAGCTGCCGACTACGCCGGTTTCCCAGTCATAGTTGTACACGCCGGTCTTGGTGACCCGGCTGTCGGAGAAGGCAGTCAGCTCTACCCGGTGATCATCGTTGATGTACCAGTCCAGTTTACCGCCCCAGAAAGTGCTGTACTGACGGCCGGCATCGTATTCGCTACTGGTGTAATTGTCCGATGTAAACCAGCGGGGATTGAGCAGGGCATAGAAAAAGACTTTGTCCTTGATGATGGGACCGGAGGCGTGCACAGCCACATTGTAGAAGTCGGAATCATCCGGCTTGTTGACGGTAAAAATGGTGCCGTTGTTGTCGAATACATTGGGCAGGCTGGAACGCAGTGCACCCGGTTCCCAGATCATGGTGACACCAGCTTCGAATTCGTTACCTCCACTTTTGGTGATGGCGTTGACCACACCACCGGTGGAGCGACCGAATTCCGCGGAATAGCCACCGGTCTTGACCTGGAATTCCTGGTAGAACTCAAAGGGTACGGTGCTGCCACCCAGGCCATTGCGGAAGTTGGTGACATCCAGGCCATTGATAAAATAGGCGTTTTCACCCACGGAAGCGCCACCGAAGGAAGCGAGGTTGCCAAAGGCACCATCGCCCTGGACAGTACCCGGAGCCAGCAGGGCCACGGCGGTCACGTTCTGTGGTACAGGAATACTGTCGACGGTTTCCTTGGTGAGGATGGTGGCTGATTCAGTGGAGCTGACATCCACCGGCGAGATCATCTGGCCGGAAACGGAAATTCGATCCAGCTCGGCCTCGTCCGCCGCCAACTGAATGTATACCTGAGAGCCAGTACCCACATTCACGCTGACATCGTCACGTTTACCCATGCCTGCAGCAGACTTGGCTTCTACGCGGTAGTCGCCAACTGGCATGGCGCGGAAACGGAATTCGCCGTTGTCATTGGTGGTGGTGCTGCGGGAAATACCCGTGCTCTTGGCAGTCAGCACGACCTCCGCACCGGCTACCGGGTTGCCCTGGGCGTCCAGTACCTGGCCGGAGACGTTACCTACCGTGTTGGATTGCGCCAGTGCCAGCATTGGCAAGGCTGCCAACAACAGCAGGGCCGCCCAACGGTGGATTGGGTTGGTTTTCATCGATTGATCCCCTTTGGTTGCATGTTGATGAACGGGCCGGATCCATCTTCTTGATG
>JALWRU010000403.1 GCA_026994095.1 Nitrospira sp.
GACGAATGCGGACGTACTCCACGTACTTCACATGGATGCCGTGAATGGCACGAATACGCAGCCGGTCTTCCTCCGGGTCCAGCAACATCACCGAACCTTGATCGGCACCGACGGTGGTGATGGCCTTGTCGAGAATGGCCTGGGCGAGTGTCTCCGGGTCGTCCGATTCCCACAGCAGGCCCGCGCCCTCCGGAGAGGTCTGTTCGCTACCAACCTCCTCTGCCAACGCATTGCGCTCCAGTAGTACCCCCACATGGCGGCAGAAAGAACAGATGGCCATGCGATCGGTATCGGTCAGGTGGGCATCTAACAGGGCGATCATGGTGGGCGGCTCCACCCCCGGTAACTCAAACAGATCGACCGAGTTGGTATGGGTGGGAAAGCCCGCCTGGATCAGGTCGTAAGAGATGTCTGAGTGGACACCACCGCGACAGCCTTTGACCGCTTCAATCCAGCCTGCGTCGCCATCAATGGTCAACTCCCGTAATTCATCGTCTGACATCAACTCTTTGGTGCCCTGCAAGCTATCGGATACCTGCCACACCGGATCTACCCGATGGCGTTGCAACAGCAATGACGTGCCGACCCGGAACAGCACCCCCAGTCCGTGCAGGGCGGCTTGCACCACCGGCAGGGACGGGTCACTTTCCAGTTCACTGGTCATCTCGTACAGATACCGCAGCCGGTGGCTCTGGTCGCCAGCCTGGTCGTTGCTGGCCTCCAGCAAACTGACCGACGAGGCGATGGCGTGGGAGTGTTCCATCAATCGTTTGATGTCGTCCAGATGGGTCAGGCGGATATCAGGGGTCAGCGCTTCAATATGCTCTGCCTTGATACCCAGCTCGTTGGCGTATGCGCGGAACTGGTCGACCTCCTGATAGGACTGAAAGACCTTGCCGCCCAGCAATACAGTAGGGCTGATGGGGGTGTCCCTGGGGGCCACACGGGTGGTAAACACGGTAAGCTTGGCATGGCATTGAAACAGCTGGCCACGCCCACTTTGCAGGGTGTCGTGAACCGCCTGGTCGCACTGGGCGACGCACCGTTGGGCGGCTTCGCTGTGACCGCGCATGAGCTTGCAGACGGGGCTGTCCATGGACAGGGGGGCGGTCGGACCGGGAGTGGTGATACGCCCAAGGGTCTGGCCGGAAAGCTGGGCCAGAGAGGCCTCGACCTCAAGCCAGTTGTGGGAGGGGGTTGGTAACGGCGGTTGAGACATGCGGGAATCTGGACCCAAATCACCAAATGGAACGGACCGACAGCAGATTGCACCACCGGGCGTGAATCGCCTGTCGTGTGGAACCCCGAACCGTTCCCCTTTGCTCGGGTTGGCAGATTCCTAATCTACCAAACAGGCGGCTATTAGTGCAACAAATATAGGCGATTAAGGGCCGTTTTGCCGACCCTCAGGCAGCCCCCAAGCCACAGGGATCACCGCCGTCAGTAGGTTAGCCAGAGGACTCAAGCGAAGCCAGGTCCGCTAAATCTTGCTGTAGCTGGGATGCCAGCGCAATGTGCTGTTTGCGCTCGGTGGCATAACCATCATGGGTGGGGGCCAGCCCCCCTTCGGCACCGTAGGCCTCTTTGAGGTGGGCGTCGAAAAAATGTTCGTCCCGCTCGTCCTGATAGGAGGTGACCAGCGCATCGACCTGATGGGCGAAGTGGGACAGGTCGCGAGGGCGGTAGGTATGGACCAGCCCGGTAAGGTATTCAAATTTGGGCAGGGTAAAACGGCCGGTCAACGAGAAGCCGGTTAAAAAGCCGGTCAGGATGTCTTCCCGTCCTGCGGCCTGCCAGGCCGGTGCGCCCGCCAGTGCCTTGACCATATCTTGAGCGTCAGTGGGGATCGTGGCTTCAATGGCCTGGGTTACCCGGCTGGACAGCTTGACCTGTAGTTGCAGGCGTTCTACCCACCGTTCGATCAATACCCCCGGCACCCGCATGGTGATGGTGCCATTTTCGTAAGGATACTGGCCCGCCAGTTGAAGGTCATCCAGTTCGCGTACCAGCAAGGCAATCAACTGGGGAGTCACCTCCACCCGCTCCCGATCGGTCACATAGCGGGCCCGGTCACTCCAGGTGGGGGTGTAGATGGGCGAAAAGATCATATCGACCAGCGGCTCGTCCCAATCGGCCCCCTGGGCAGCCATATAGTCGGCCACTTCATTGCTTTGCAGTTCGCAACGGTCCAGCAGGGCACGGACGACCTGTTCGGTGAGCGGTCGAGGCGTGACCAAATCGGCGGCCAATTTATCACGTAGCTGTTTCATTGTGTCTCCGTCACCCCCCGGATCCACCCAACAAGGTCTGCAATGCCCAGTGCCGCCCCACAGGGGCAGCACTGGCACAAGACACCGGTGGATCGGTTATGAGGTCTCTTGATCCTTGTTGGTGATACCGGCGAGGTCCTGCAACAGCCACCAGTTTTCCAGCCGCTCCTGCTCACTCTGCAGCAACAGCTCAGAGGGCGATCCATCTTTGCCAAAGTGCTTGCGGAAACGGCCCTCCGTACGGCACCAGTCGATAAAGGTGGTGGTGGCGGTATTGCCGTCTTTCTGTTTCTTGACGGCCCAGTCCCGGTCCACGCTGGGGTTGCCCATCAGCGACAACCGCTGGCGCATGGTACGGCCCGCATCCGGGTTGTAGATGTAGATCGGGAACGCACGACTCTCCATGGCCAGCTTGGCCTGGGCTGCGGCCATGTCATCGGCCACACCATGCTCCGGCTGGCAGGTGGTGAATACGTTGATCACCGCCGGGCCGTTAAACTCCAGTGCCTGATTGACGGCCTTGAAGAAGTGGCCGGTCATGGGGCCAATCGTCTGCGCCACAAAGGTGTTGGGGTGCATCATGCAGATCTGCCCCAGCTCCTTGCGCCGCTCCAGCTTGCCTTCATCTTTTTTGCCGTGGATGCTCATTTTGGCTTCCTGGCCAATGAACGATGCGGTGGAGGTCTGGCCACCGGTGTTGGAATACACCTGGGTATCCAGCACCAATACTTTGATATTCATACCTGAGGCCAACATACGCGACAGGGCCTGAAAGCCGATGTCGTTCATGGCGCCGTCACCACCAAACACCCACAGTACGCGGTCGCTATGACCGGTTTCGTCCCAGAAGGCCCGTACACCCATCGCGTCGGTGGGGGCGTTCTCAAACAGTGAGTTGGTCCAGGGCACCGAGAACGGGTTGAACGGGTAGGTCGAGCCGTATACGGTCTGGCAGCCGGTGGCCGCTACAATGCCGTAGTTCTCACCCACCTTCTGCACAGTGGCCGCCAATGCCTGCCGAATGACCGAGGCCTCACCACACCCCATGCAGGAGCCTGCGCCACCCACGTACTGGGTCATCGCGGTAGGCAGCAACATGTTGTCCACCACGA
>JALWRU010000404.1 GCA_026994095.1 Nitrospira sp.
ATACCTGATCTGGATCAACGACAACGGTGTCAAGCCGACCCGCAACGGTAGTGGCCAATCGGTGCTGGTACGCGGTGTATGGATGGCCCGACGGGGCGCAGGAGATCCGTTCTTTGACGATCCGATCGTGATCAATACCGATCTGGACGACCGGCCCGACCTGTTTGAAAGCGTGAATGTACCCGACCGGCAGCAGGTCATTACCCAGCTTAGCTCGCTCATTGACCGCCCGCAGATTGTAGTAGACGACGTCAATCGGCTCACCGCAATCTGGACCAACAATGCTGAGATCCGTCTACGCCGCAGCCTCGACGGCGGGCGCACCTTCCTGGACGAAATACGGGTATCCGGGCCACTGCTTGCCAATACCGTGCGGGTGGACCCCCGCCTGGTACAGGTGGGTGATCAGCAGCGACTCACCGCCGTGTGGGAAACGCTGGAGTTGGTACCGCAAGCAGGCAGTAATCCAGACGACCCGCTCACCGGAGACACTTTTATCATCAACCGGGGGACCGCCGTCGCCAAGGTCTTCGCCCGCCCGGTAGAACTGCTCCGATAGCCGCCCCCCGGTGCGGCAGCATCCGCTACCGGGGTTTTAGGCTGCCATTACAGTTGGCGAAAGGCGCTTCTACCGGCAAAGACCGCCCGGTCACCCAAAGCCTCTTCGATCCTTAAGAGCTGATTGTATTTGGCGATACGATCCGTGCGACTGGCGGAGCCCGTCTTGATCTGACCGGCTCCGGTGGCCACTGCCAAGTCTGCCAGAGTAACGTCTTCGGTCTCACCGGAACGGTGGGAAATCACCGAATTAAAGCCTGCGTCTGCCGCCATACGAATGGCGTTCAAGGTCTCGGTAAGGGTGCCAATCTGGTTGAACTTGATGAGGATGGCGTTACCCGCCTGCTCCTTGATACCCCGCTCCAGCCGCTCGGTATTGGTAACAAACAGATCGTCACCCACCAGTTGCACCCGTCCGCCCAAGCGGGCAGTAAGGGTCTTCCAGCCGTCCCAATCGTTTTCATCCAGACCATCTTCAATCGAGACAATCGGATAGCGGTCACACCAGCTGGCCCAGAAATCGACCATGGCAGCCGCATCCAGTTTGCGCCCGTCAGAGCGGGAAAAGTGGTACACCCCGTCGGTACAGATCTCGCTGGTCGCCGGATCAAGGGCAATGCCGATCTGCTCACCCGGTCGGTAGCCCGCCCCTTCGATGGCTTCCATAACCACCTCCAGCGCCTGCTCGTTGCTCTCCAGATTGGGGGCAAAGCCGCCTTCATCACCCACAGAGGTCGCATGCCCGCGCTTTTTAAGCACGGTCTTCAGCTGATGAAACACCTCCACTCCGGCCCGCAACGCTTCGCTGAAACGGTCGAAGCCCATGGGCACCACCATAAACTCCTGTAAATCGACGCTGGAGTCCGCGTGGGCGCCACCGTTGATGATGTTCATCATCGGGGTGGGCAACAGGTGGGCGTCGTCCCCCCCCAAAGACGCATACAGCGGCTTACCCTGACAGGCTGCCGCTGCGTGGGCCACTGCCAGTGAGACCCCTAATAACGCGTTGGCACCCAAACGGCTCTTGTTGGGTGTGCCGTCCAGTTCGATCATGCGGGTATCTATCGCTGTCTGGTCAGACCCGTCCAGACCCACCACCGCTGCACCCAGTTCACCATTGACCGCCGCAACCGCCCGGGTCACCCCCTTGCCCAGATAACGGCTACCGCCGTCCCGCAACTCGACCGCCTCATATTCACCGGTCGATGCACCGGACGGCACAATGGCTCGCCCGGTTACCGTAGTGCCAGAAGTACCAGCAAGTGTGACCTCCACCTCTACCGTAGGGTTGCCCCGCGAATCCAATACTTCCCGCCCGTGAACCGCCGTAATTTTACTCATTACTACCCATCTAAAAACAAAAAATAATACCACTTGCAGACGAATTGACGCCTGCTATTCCAGTTTGAGCAGCCCCCCCCTTCGGTAGGCTGACTCCGCCTGACTCGGTCGATCAAGGCGGTCGTAAATCTCTCCTAAACGCATAAATGAATCGGCATCACGCGGATCAAGCTGGGTCGCTTTCAGGTACGCCTCCAGCGCCTTTTCATCCTTGTTTTGAGCCTGCAGCACACGCCCCAGATTGTAGTATGCGCCAGCCACGCCCGGGTCTGCCGACACCGCCTGTCGTGCGGCACCACGGGCCGCACCCATCTCTTTTAAACCAAAATGAGCCGCTGACAACGCCGCCAATACCTCGGCCCGTTGGGTCGCTGCCTCCTCTGGCAGGCGCGCGATCATCATCTCACCATCGTCACGCGCTTTGTCGTAGCGGCCTTGACGCAAATAGACCTGAATCAGGTTGTAGTGGGCATCCTGATAGTTCGGGCTCAACGCGACCGCTTGCTCGCACGATGCCGCCGCGTCATCTGGCCGGTTCATCCTCAGCAGTACCACACATAAATTGTTGTGGGCTACGGCGTCGTCGGCTGCCAGTTCGACAGCCCGGCGAAAGTTAGCTTCCGCCTGGGAATTTACGCCAATTCTAAAGTAATTGGCACCCTGATTATTGTGCACCCCCGGATAACGGTCGTTCAGGTTCAGCACCTGTCGATAGGCGACAATCGATGCCTCTACGTCACCCAACTCTGCCTCAACCGCACCCAGGTTAAATGACAGATCCGGGTCTTCTTCATCTAAAAAAATGGCCCGTTCAAACGCCTCACGAGCGTCTTCCAACCGACCTAGCGCACGTAACGCCAGCCCTCGGTTGTTGTGCAACAGGGCGTTATCCCCCTCTCGCACCAGCGCCCGGTCGTACCAGTGAAGCGCCCGGTCTGGCTGATGCAGATCCAGATATGCGTTGCCGATATTAAAATAGGTACGGGTATTTTGCGGCTCCAGTTCAATGGCGCGGTTATACTGCTCCACCGCCTGCTCACCCTTGCCGGACTTCAGCAAAGCCACCCCAAGGTTGACATATCCCGCAGCGTAACCAGGGTGCGCGGATAATAAACTGCTGTAGAGCGATTCAGCTCCGGCATAGTCACCCACTGCGATCAGCAATACACCCAGATTGTTGCGCACCTCCAACCCATTCGGGTCCAGTTCCACCCCCTTCCGCATCACCTCGATGGCATCTTGGTAGCGGCCCTGCTGGCGCAAGGTCTCACCCAGTTTTACATACAGCGATACGGCCTCCGGGGCCAGTAACAGGGCCTTACGGTAGGAGGTCTCCGCCTCATTCAACATGGTGTGACGCAGGTAGTAGTCACCAAAATCCCGATAGATCTCTGGCGATGCATTGATCGCTACAGCAGGCGGATCAGGTGGGGTTTCTGCCCCGATGAGCGGTTCATGTAGCGCGTCATCAGGGCTGGCAGAGTCGGTGGGTTCAGCTGCAGCAGTGGCCTCGCCGTCGGCAACGCCGGTGGGAGCAAGGGCTTCGCCCGCATCGACCGGAGGCACCAGAGGCACCGGCCCACTGTCAGCAGGCGCTCCCGCCTCCAGAACGGCAGATGTCGGCGCAGGCACCACCACCGGGGGCACTGGCTCGACCGGCACCGGGGGCGTTGCCACCGGTGCAGCCTCCGGGATCACGGCACTTTCAACGGCGGACCTTGCGGTGGCCGGGCCAACTGCCGTCTGCCCATACACAGCGCTTACTGCGGTCAGACTGACCAGCAGAATCACTACTGAGCTATACGCAGCCCACCTCATGCGGGTGCCAACAAACGACCGTTTTCTGACTGCACATTCACCTCCACATGCCTTTGAGCGGTTTCGTTCCACCGATAACCACGCACTCCACGGGCGTGGCCGTCCCGAACATCCACGACCAGATAAATCAGCTCCGGATAGGACGGCATGGCTGCCGTCACCTGCCCCTGAGCGGCATCACCGGCTAACTGGCCCGTCTTTAAACGCTGAAGCACGACCGCCTCAGACAGCCCGGTACTACGCCCGAACGCGGCGGCTGACAAGGTCATTTCCGGGGCCGCCTGACGCTGGTCTTCATCTGAAAAATAGGCACCCACATCCGCATGGGAGTGAAATATACCCACCATTTTCTGGCTCGAATCGCGGGCCTCGCGGGTGGCCTGAAACAGGTCTTTTGGATCGATCAAATAGGCCGTTCGGGCGTCCCGGGGATGGGCCTGCGGATCTTCTGCATGCAAGCGGTTCTGAATGTTGGCGCACCCCATCACACGGGTGACAGTAGATTCGGCATCAGCTGGCCCCAATAACAGCCCGCACCCCTCTTCCGGGTAGGCCGCTTCACAGTGGGCGTATAACTCGTCCAACAATGCTTGAGGCACTAAAAAACAGGTCATTGGACCGCGCTGGAAGACAACATGACCGGCAGGGGGAAATCGACGGCCTCTTCCGGCCCGTCCAGCACTTCCACAGACAAGGTACCCTGCTGACGAAGATGGTCCACCACCTCCTTGACCAGCGTCTCCGGTGCGCTGGCTCCAGCGGTGACACCCACCACATGGCCGGGTGAGATCCAGTCCGGTTGGATATCGTCGTACCGTTCAATCATGTAGGAACGACAGCCGTGGGCCTCGGCCACCTCACGCAGGCGGTTGGAGTTAGAAGAATTGGGGGAGCCGATCACCAGCACAATGTCGGCCCGCTTTGCCAACTGCTTGACCGCTTCCTGGCGGTTCTGGGTGGCATAACAGATGTCTTCATGGGCAGGCCCGACAATCAGTGGAAAGTGCTGCTTGAGCGCCTCCACCACAGGTACGGTATCGTCTACACTCAACGTCGTCTGGGTTACAAATGCCAGGCGGGTCGGGTCGGACACCTTGAGGCCCTTCACATCCTCTGGCGTGGCGACCAGCAGTACCCCGCCAGGAACCTGCCCCATGGTGCCAAGCACCTCTGGATGGCCCTCGTGACCGATCAGCACGATCTCCCGCCCCAACTGATGGTGGCGGCGGACCTCCATATGGACTTTGGTGACCAACGGGCAGGTGGCATCAATGACATTCAGGCCACGCTGCTCCGCCTCCACGACCACCTTGCTGGCCACCCCGTGGGCACTGAAAATAACGGTTGAATCGTCGGGTACATCATTTAACGACTCAACGAATACCGCACCCTTGTCGCGCAGCCCATCTACCACATAGCGGTTGTGGACAATCTCATGGCGCACGTAGACCGGTGCAGGATAAAGCTCAAGCGCCCGCTCAACGATCTCAATGGCGCGCTCCACCCCGGCGCAAAAACCGCGCGGGCTGGCCAGCAATAATTGGTTATCTACCTGGGGCTCAATCGCCATGTGAATCAGTCCGGTTCAGGGTTTATATGTGCCTCGCCCACGTCCGTCAGGCAATGGGCCGTTTGCGGAAGGTGACGAACGCTCTATTGTACATTCTAACGGGGCGGACGAAAGTGGTAACCGGAGGCCGGCGCTTAAGAGTGAATCTTCCCTGCCTATAATTTGGCCAGGTCGTCATAACTCAACCCGCCTTCGGCAGACTTGCCCAACAGCCGTGCCACATATTTGCCAATCAGGTCCGCTTCCAGATTGACACGGGCACCCACCGGCAGCCGCAATAAAGTGGTCTGCTCGGACGTATGGGGAATGATCATCACCGAAAAGCCGCGCCCGTCCAGACCGTTGATCGTTAAACTGACCCCTTCCACCGCCACCGACCCTTTCACTACCGACAGGTCCAGCACCGCTGGCGGAGCGTCAAACCACAACTCGGTCGCCTGACCTGAAGGGCGGGCGCTGCGAATCTGCCCTACCCCGTCCACATGGCCGGTCACCAGATGCCCGCCCAGGCGGCCACCCAGGGTCATGGCCCGCTCCAGATGGACTGGCGCGCCATTTTGAAGCGCCCCAAGTGTGGTCACCCGTTCTGATTCCGACGATACATCTGCGCTAAAACCATCGCTACCGACCCGGGTAGCGGTCAAGCAGGCCCCGTTGACCATGATTGAATCCCCGACACGGACCCCCTCTACCGCCACTTTACAGGCGATTTCCAGCCGCAGTCCGTCCGCCATTTTGGCGACCTGCCGCACGCTCCCCAACTCTTCAACAATACCGGTAAACATCTGCATCGCCCCTGTGGTTTGTACCCCTCTGCCGGGTGAATTATTCTGTCGCCAGCGGTCCTGCACAGTCCAGCACCGCCCGGTCGGCCTGCCCCTGTCGAACGATTTTCCAGGGCGTCTGGCGAATATCCAGCAAGGTAGAGCGGCCACCGACAGGCAGACGCCCGCCATCCAGAATCAGGTCCAGCCCCTCCAACGCCAGTACCGGAGCCAGATCACCGCTGGCTTCAGCACCGCTGCGGTTGGCGCTGGTGGCTGGAATTGGCCCGCCAAACGCAGCACTGAGTACCCCGGCAACTCCCGTCTCCAGCAGGCGCACCGCCATACTACCATCCTCCGCCCGGAGGCCTGCAGGGAGCGTGTCATTGGCATCCAGAATCAGCGTCAATCCGGCCGGCCAGTCCGTCATCAGAGCGGCTGCCGACCCGGGTATCGGACCGGCCCGCCAACGGTCGGTCATGGCAATATCGGCGACAATAACCGGCAAGGGTTTGTGCAACGCTCGCCCCTTGATGGCAAACAGCCGTGCCATCGCCTGTGGATTGTCCGGGTCACAGGCCAGCCCGTACAGATGCTCGGTGGGGTAGGCCACAACACCGCCGCCCTGCAAGGTTTCCACTGCCAGCGCAATCGTCGCCCGGTCCGGGCGGACAAGGTCGATGGCAACCCGTCCGGGTGCCTGACCGCCGTTTGACCCCAAATCCACCGCCACTGTGATCCCCCGGCCCCCCCATCCGGTTGCCCGCCGTCGATAACAGCCGGCACCATCAAGGCAAATTTCGTTGGGCATCTCGCAGGATGCGAAACACCTTGTTGCTGTTGTCAATCAGATTGAAGCGCGGCCCGGTAAAGCGGGCCACCCCCGGCCAGGACATGGCACCCAGACCACCAGACAGCGGCACACTCGACGCAAATGAGATGGCCCCGCTACCGCCCGGAAACTCCGTCAACGACACCCCCGGAAGGGTCGCCAACTCAAGGGACTGCACATGTTGCTGACGCGCTCCCGACAGCAGAATTACCCGCTGGTTGGTAATGCCGTAGTAGGTCTGTTTGCGCTGGCGGGCGTCAAAGTAAAATCGCCCCACCATCATGTACAGACCGATCACCACAAACGGCGCACCAAACAGCATAAAGAACAGCGGCGCGCCCTGGCGATAGGCCAAATACTCCCACACCAGTGCGAACCCCCCCCACAGCAGGGAGATGGGAATCATGATGGCATCGGCCCGCTGTAGTAACAGCCCCTGTTTCGGCTGTCCAGCCCACAGGATCGATTCATGCGGCTGCAACTGCTGTTCGATCAGCCGATACGCGCGGTTGTCCATGAAAGGGTTTCCTATTGGTACAAACGGAAATCCCGGCTTGTTCTGTGCTTACAATACGGTACGGAAGACCCCTATCCTCCGGCAGTAATCCTGGCCTCCAACGCTTCGGCTTTCCGGGCAACCTGCTGCGCCATCTCCTCACGGTAACGCACCAGTCGTGCGGCCACTTGCGGATCGCTCTGGGCGACAATCTGCGCCGCAAACACCCCCGCATTTTTAGCCCCGGCCTTGCCAATGGCCATACATGCCACCGGCACGCCTCCCGGCATCTGCACGGTCGCCAGCAGGGCATCCATCCCTTTTAGCGGAGATGAATCAATAGGCACTCCGATCACCGGGATGTTCACCTCTGCCGCCAGCACTCCGCCCAGATGGGCTGCAGCACCCGCACCGACAATGATGGCCTTGTAACCGCCCTCCTCCGCGCCCTTGGCGAACGCTCGTGCGCGCTCGGGAGTGCGGTGGGCCGAAGCCACTGTCGCATGATAGGCAATGCCCAGTTGATCAAGCATGTTAGCAGCCTGCTCCATCACTGGCCAGTCCGAGTCGGACCCCATCACAATGCCGATCAATGGCGCTGACGTCGTCATACTTACTCTCTTTTTATGAAAACCGGCCGACGGAGGCCCCGCTGGGTACCCGCATGACGCCCCTCCGGATACAACTCATCCGGAGGGGCCTCATCTGCCAGTACTACTGCTTCAGCAGGTGCAACTCCACCCGGCGGTTCTTGGCACGTCCAGCGGTGGTATCGTTGCTGGCCACAGGGTTGTCCGGGCCGTACCCTTTGGCGCGCAGGGACGCAGGGCTGACTCCTTTGGTGATGAGGTAGTTCATCACCGATACCGCCCGCGACTCGGACAAGCGGCGGTTGGAAGCATCCCGGCCACGGTTATCGGTGTAACCTGCCACCTCGACCACCAGGGTCGGGTTCTTGGTCAGGCTGGCCGCAGTGCGGTCCAGCACCGACATGGACGGTCCGGTCAACGTGGCAGAGCCGGTATCGAAGTTGACACCCTCCAGCACGATGACGTTCTTCAACTCACAGCCCACCGTATCGACCGGCTTGTTGACCGGGGTGCCCTGGCAGCGGTCCATGCTGTTGACCACGCCGTCGCCGTCGCTGTCCACTTCACAACCGTTGCCATTGACCACAATCCCCGGTGCACTGTTGGGGCAGCGGTCTTTGCTATCGACCACACCGTCGCCGTCGCTGTCCACTTCACAACCCTGCATGTTGACCCGAACCCCTTTGGCGGAGTGCGGGCAACGATCAGCCGGATCAAAGATGCCATCGCCGTCGGTGTCTATATCAACCTTCTCCATGACCACCTTGCAACCCATGCGATCGACCTTGGCACCACGGGCCGAATCGGGGCAGTTGTCCTTGTAATCGGCAACTCCGTCCCGATCCCGGTCCAGCGCACAGCCGGTACCATCTACCGATGCACCATTGGGGGTGTTCGGGCAGGCATCACGGTCATCATTGACCCCATCACCGTCGGTGTCATGGGCCATGGGCGTGGGCTCGCCGCCTTCGCAGGCTGCCACGGCGTTGTCCGGTGTCCAGGTACCGGTCTGCCAGCAGTGGCCGTGGGAATCAACCCAGATGTTACCGGCAGCATCGTGCCAGTAACCCGGATTGTTCGCCAACGCTGGCTGCACACCTACCATTAAACCGATGGCCAACGCCATGATGGCACTCAAACGAATACACAAACATTTCATCTGATGATCTCCCTTTGCCTTCTGTAAATCGATCACAGGAAACGACCTGCCGCATCCTGAGAATCAAGCGTTGCGCCTGCAACAGCGCAAATTTAATACATCCACCCGAACCATCAGGCCTCCGCATGGCGGGCAGCCTTGGCCCCGATATCCTGTCGATACTGCATCCCGTCAAACTCGATTTTGGCAACTGCGCCATAGGCCTTGTCGATGGCCTGGGCAATGTCGGTCCCTCGGGCGGTCACCCCAAGTACCCGCCCGCCTGCGGTCACCACGTCATCACCCTGAGCGGCAGTCCCCGCGTGAAACACGGTGACATCGGGCAGCGCATCGGCCTGCACCAGCCCACGGATCACACACCCTTTGGTGGCACTTTCCGGGTAGTTGGCCGAGGCCATCACCACACACACGGTGGCATCGGCAGACCACTTTACCGGCACGTCTTTCAAACGACCGTGAGCAGCTGCGTCAAAAATGGCCAGCAGATCCGACTCCAGCCGCATCAGGATGGGCTGGGTTTCCGGGTCGCCAAAACGGGCGTTGAATTCCAACACCTTAAAGTGGTCACCGTCCACCATTAAACCGGCATACAGGATGCCCTTGAACGGGATACCGTCAGCACGCATGCCGTCAATAATGGGCCGCATGGCCTCGGTCATGGCCTTGTCGATCAACGCCTCGGTCATGACCGGTGCAGGAGAATACGCCCCCATGCCACCGGTATTGGGGCCCTGGTCGCCGTCAAAAATTCGTTTATGATCCTGGGCGCTGACCATGGGCACGATGGTGTCACCGTCAGAGAACACCAAAAAGGAGGCCTCTTCGCCCTTCAGAAATTCTTCGATGACCACGGTCTGTCCCGCCTCACCGAACATGCGCTCGCCAATCATCTGGTCGACCGCCTCGCAGGCGTCCTCCAGCCGCTCCGCAATCACAACCCCTTTGCCCGCGGCCAGCCCGTCGGCCTTGACCACATAGGGAGCCTCCAGCGTTGCCAGAAACGACTTGGCAGCCCCAGCATCGGTAAACACGTCAGCCGCACCGGTGGGCACTCCATAGCGGGCCATCAATTCCTTGGCGTAGGCCTTGCTGCCCTCAATTTTGGCAGCGGCAGCACTGGGGGCAAAAATGGCCAGCCCGGCGGCGCTAAAGCGGTCTTCAATACCAGCGATGAGCGGTTGCTCCGGCCCCACAATCGTTAGATCAATGCCCTCCGCCGTTGCAAATGCCAACAGCCCGTCTACATCGTCAGCGGCAATGTTTATACGGGTCGCACAACCCTCCATACCCACGTTACCGGGGGCCACATAGAGGGTGCCTAGACGGGGGCTCTGGGCCAACTTCCAGGCGATGGCGTGCTCGCGACCACCAGCCCCGACCAGCAACACTTTCATCGATTCGTTCATCGGCGGACGGATCTCAAATCAAAGATTATACAAAAAGAGCATCATACCTGACCTGCTGACAACTTGTTAAGTCTCAATGCTATTCACTGAATATTTTCAGGCAGCCGGATCGCTTGACATGCCCTCGGGCGGGCCGTAGCGTGACCCCTGTAAATACCTTTGTGTAAGAACGAATCTCATGGCTTCACCCTCTCTCCGCTTCCAGTTGACCTCTCCGCTATCGTTGCTAATGGTGGTGGTGTTGATGGCCCCGGCGCTCATCGCCGCAGGACCGCCCAAACGCCCCCCCACCAAGGTGGCAGTGGCACCGGTCACACGGATGACACTGGCCGACCAGACCACCCTGATGGGGACCGTACAGCCGTTTCAGGCCAGCACAGTGGCCTCCCTGACTGAAGGACGGGTAACTGACCTGAAGGTCCGCACCGGCGACCGGGTCATCAAAGGGGCCGCGCTGGCACTTCTGGACACTACCCAACTGACCATTGATTCAGAGCAAGTTGCTGCCCGCGTAGCCGCTACCCGCATTCGTCTGGCACAGGCGGAGGCCGACCTGGCTACGGCACGCTCGCTGCTTGCCCAACAGGCAGTCAGCTCTGAGCTGGTGGATACCCGCGCCCGCACAGTGCGCGAGATGACCGCTCAGGTAACACGGGATGAGGCGGAAGAAAAACAGCTCATCTATCAGATTGAAGAAGCCACTATCCGCGCACCATTTGACGGTGTGGTCAGCAAGGAATTGACCCAACCGGGCGAATGGGTAGCCCGTGGCGGGGCCATCCTGCGGCTGGTCGACCTGTCCCCGGCGCGGGTGGTGGTATGGGTGCCAGAGGACGTGGTAGGCCGCTTGAAGGTCGGCACAGACACCGTCGTTAATACACCTGTCGGGCCGCAGAACGGCACCCTGCACGCCATCATCCCCGACGGGGATCCGGGCAGCCATACCTTTCCGGTAGAAGTCCGTCTGCCCAACCGGGACGGGCGGCTGTTTTCCGGCATGTTAGCGCGGGTGACCTTTTCGGTGGGTGAGGCCAAAGCAGTGCTGACTGTGCCCAGAGATGCGGTCGTCACCCGTGGTCACGACAGCCATCTGTGGAAGGTGGTGGACGGCCATGCGGTGCGCGTACCCCTGCGCATGGGCAGCGCTGCCGGAGAGCGTATCGCGGTCCAGCCCTTCGCCGAACTGGCACCGGGAGACCCGGTCATCGTGCGTGGCAACGAACGGGTGCGCGACGGCCAGTCCGTGGCGGTTGCGCCATAATCACGCCCGCAATCGAACTGGATTAAATCACCCCCATGCCTGATCGCACACCACCTACACCCGCCCGGCCAGACACCTTGTTGGCGCGCCTGATCGCCCGACCGGTGGCCGTCACCGTCGGGGTGATTCTGGTGGTGCTGCTCGGCACGGTATCGCTGTTCAAGCTGCCGATCCAGCTCACGCCAGAGGTGGTCAAACCAGAGATTACCGTCTCTACGAGTTGGCGCGGAGCGTCACCGCTGGAGGTGGAGCGCGAACTGGTCACCCGTCAGGAGGAGGTCTTACGTGGCATCCCCGGCATGGACGAGATGACTTCAGAATCCCAGGAGGGGCGCAGCAAGGTGGTCCTGACCTTCCGCACCGGCACCGACCTGCAGACCGCGCTGGTGCGGGTCGCCAACCGCCTCGACCAGATCCGCAAATCGCCGGTGGATGCCGACCGACCGGTGATCTCCACCGTCAATACCAGCGCCAACGCAGTGGCGTGGCTGGTGCTGCGTACCGACGCCGGCAACGACCGCCCCATTGGCGCATTTCGAGATCTGGCAGAAGACCAGATCAAGACCCGGCTGGAGCGCATTCCGGGGGTAGGACAGAGCAATATCTACGGCGGTTGGGAACGGGAATTACAAGTCATCGTCGACGCTCAGGCCATGGCCGTGCGCGATATCACCCTGCCGGAGTTGGCAGCGGTACTCAAACGCGAGAACGCCGACATCACCGCAGGTCAGGTCGATCTGGGCAAGCGCTCCCTCACCGTGCGCCTGACCGGGGCCTTTAAACGGCCAGAGGACCTGTTACAGGTGGTGGTACAGACCGGTGACGGGGTGCCCCTGTTTCTGGGCGATCTGGCCACCGTGCGGGTGGGGTATAAAAAGCCGCTGCGCAGCGTACGCCAGAATGGCGAACCGGCCATCGCCATGAACGTGCTCAGGGAGTCGGGCGCCAACACCCTCACCATCATGGACGAACTGAAACGGGCGGTCGTTGAGTTGAATAAAGGGGTGTTGCAGGACCAGCAGGTGACACTGACCCAGGTCTACGACGAGTCCCGTTACATCTCCCGCTCCATCGATCAGGTGCAAAAGAGCCTCATTGCCGGAGGGGTGCTGGCGATTGTGGTGCTACTGCTGTTTCTGCGCAGCCTTACCAGCACCATCGTGGTGGCCCTGTCGATCCCGGTGAG
>JALWRU010000405.1 GCA_026994095.1 Nitrospira sp.
ACGACGGCCACGACGGCGACCGCCTTCACGCCCCCCTTCACGACCCCCCTCGGCACGAGATGCGTCGTCGCTGGACTCCTCGTCGCCCTCCTCATCACCATCGCTGTCGCCGTCGTCGTTACCCGCACGCTCATCACCAGCCCGGCGGGGTGCCGGCAGCTCGATCTCACGGCCTTCGGTGACGGCGGACTCTACAGTGTTGATCACGTCAGCCAGCTGTCGCAGGTTGGCGGTCATGGCGTAGGTGGGGATGTCCATATCCTCAAACTGGGAGATCACCCGCTTGCCACCAATAATGAGGTTGCAGCCCTTGATCTGCTCCAGCGTCTGTGCCATCAAGGAGTCGCGCCCATCCGGGCCGACACCAATCAAAAGAATTTCCTTGGCCATGTTGTCAATAACCTTTATTCACGACGGTCCCAAAGGTGCGCGATCATACGCGGTCCACCCGGTGCCGTTTGTCCCCCTGTCCGCACCCTCCCGGCACGACCTGCCCAGGCTACTCAGGCGGCTCTGAATCCGATGGCGGCGCAGAAGGGTCTGCGGGATCATCGGGGATTCGGTAGCGGCCATCTGCCCAACTGCCCAGGTCGATACACCGGCAGCGTTCGGAACAAAAGGGACGGTACTTGTTCTCTTCCCATGTCGTGAATTGGCGGCAACTGGGGCAGATCACACGCATGATACGTGCGCCCCGGGACCGGACGGTCCTTGCGAGAGATGAAAGGGTACAACCCACCGGAGCCATGCCCCGGCAGCGACCCTACACGGGTGATTCGGGTCTACCTCGCTACCTGCGCGAACGACCATACCAGCACCCTGTATAACAGGGCTAACAGAGGAAACCCACGGCGACCACGCCGAACCGTTCACCTTCGATTAACCCCCAATCAAGCCTGCCACCCAACCACCTGCGTATCGTTTTGTACGCTGTGCGGAGTGACCAGACCCCTCTCACAAAAAAACCGGGCCGTTCCACCCTCGGAAGCCGGGGAGTATTACCCCGCGCCGTTCCGAACCCTCGTAGAACCGCCAAATCACATCTGCCCGGCAAGCGGCGTTCTTTTTATTACCAAACGCGAACGCTACGCGCCTACCTGCCGAACCAGTCTCCATCCTACCACCCCCATTTGAATATTGGCAAACTTCACCGAAGATTTAAGGGGTTGTGTTTGACACATTTTGGAGGGCTCTGGTAAGTTTCGCGGGTATCTCGGGTCCAATGGGGATAAATTCGCCACTGGGAACGAGGCCGTTCGACAACCCCGGACCGGGGGATTTTCCCGGCATCCCCCTAAACTGACCCGGTGTTTCATGGCATCCAGACCCCTTCTTATTGTCGTATCCGCACTGTTTGCACTGGCAGCATCGTTTGGCTGTAGCCCTCAGACAGAACCGGGTGAAACGGCAGTGAGCGACTCCCCTGCCCCAGTCATGCAAAGCAAGTCGGTGGAGACCCTCAGCGACCTGCCACCAGAGACTGGCGACTGGCTGGTACAACAGATTTTGTCTGATCCGGAACAGCTCAACCCGTTGACCAGCAACGATGCCACCGCCTCGTCGATTCTGGCCCGTATCATGGAATCCTTGCTGGATCGGGACCCTGAAACACTCCAGATGCGTCCGCTGCTGGCTGCCTCTTTGCCCACCGTATCAGACGATCACCTGACCTATACCTTTACCCTGCGGGACGACGCCCACTTCTCGGACGGCAAGCCGGTCACCATCGACGATGTACTGTTCTCCATCAAGGCGATCAAGGCCCCACAGGTCAACGCGCCCTTTTTGCGGGTCTATTTCAGCTCGATCATCAAAGCCGAAGCGGTGGGCAAGAATCAGGTTCGGTTCACCGCCTCTGAGCCGTACTTCTTAAATGAAGAGGTGCTGGGCGGCATCACCATATTGCCTAAACACATCTACGACCCGCAGGGACATTTAGACGGTGTTTCGATCGCCCAAATCCTGGCCGAAGACAAAACCGCCGCCGTGCATGTAAAGGCCTTTGCCGACGCCTTTAACCGGGACTTTTCCCGCAACCCGGTGGGCAGCGGCCCCTACCTGTTCGACTCATGGGATACCGGACAGCGGGTCATTCTGCTGCGGGATAAAAACTACTGGGGTGCAGGCCATGAAGGGATTGAAACGCCCTACATCGACCGTCGGGTCTATCGGGTCATTAATAATTCGGATGCAGCGCTGGTGGCCTTGAAAAGTGGCGATCTTGACAGTCTGGGGCTGGACCCGTTGCAGCACTTGCGCCAGACCAGCGGCAAAAAATTTACCAGTCAATACAACAAATTGATGTACTACGCACCCGGCTATACCTATATCGGCTGGAACAACCAGCACCCGATCTTTGCCGACCCCAAGGTGCGCCGGGCCATGACCATGCTTACCAACCGCAAATCCATGGCCGAGGCCATCCTGTTTGGGCTGGGGCAGGTCATCAACAGCCCGATCTACCGCTTCAGGCCCGAGTACAACGAGTCGCTGGATGTACTTTCCTATGACCCGGCAGCGGCCAAGGCCTTATTGGCGGAAGCCGGCTGGGGAGATCAGGACGGTGACGGCATCCTCGACAAGCAGATCGACGGCATCTGGACCCCGCTGATTTTTGAACTCAAAATTAACTCCGGCAACGACATCAGAAAGAGTGTCGCCCTTACCCTGCAGGACGAGATGAAACGGCACGGTATTATCGTGCGTATTCGTGAGTTGGACTGGACCATCTTTTTAGACGATGTACGCAATCACCGCTTTGATGCGCTGGTGCTGGGCTGGTCCATGAGTGTCAACCCGCCGGACGGCTATCAGGTGTGGCACTCCTCGCAGATCGAAAATCGGGGCTCCAACTTTATCGGCTTCAAAAACGAACGGGTGGATGCCATCCTGGACGAGTACCGGCGCCAGTTCGACCCGGCCAAACGGGTGGCCCTGTATCAGGAGTTCCAGCAGATCCTCAACCAGCAGCAGCCCTACACCTTCCTGTTTATGCGGCGCTCCATACAGGCCTACAGCAAGCGTTTTAAGGATGTATCGGCGCTGCCCATCGGTGGCCCTGTCTCGACCCGCTGGTGGGTGCCCAAGGCGGCCCAGAAGTACACCCCATGAGTGCGTATCTGATGGTGCTCGCCCACACGACAGGCTAGGCCGTGGCCCGCTATCTGCTCATCCGAATCCTGTGGATGGTGCCCACCTTTATCGGCATCACCCTGATCTCGTTTTCCATCGTACATCTGGCCCCTGGCGACCCGGCCGAGTTGATTGCCGGAGGCGGTCTGCAGGGCGGCGGCGCGGTGGGCCTGTCCACCGAAAAAGGGCAGGTCGTCGATGAGGCTGTGGCCCAGTGGC
>JALWRU010000406.1 GCA_026994095.1 Nitrospira sp.
AAGAGGGGCGGCTGGTGGTTGAGATCGACGGCCAGCGTCACCACCTTTTGTCTGCCGATGTCAGCCTGTCTGCGACTGCCGGGCGGTCGCAGTGAACCGGGACGCAGTGCTGCTGATCGATGCGGGTAATACCCATCTGGATATCGCAGTGGCGCAAGGGCAAAAGTTGCTCTGGCGGCAGCAGGTGGCCCACCGGCAGGACCCGGCCTGGGCCACTCGCCTTGGCACACTGATTCGGCAGTACGGCCCGAATACCCGCTGGCAGGGTGCCGCTATTGCCAGCGTGGTTCCGTCGTTAAATGATCAACTGGACGATGTCTGTAGCGCCCTCACCGGTACGCCTCCCCTGTGGATAGACCGGTATGTGACGCTGGGCATCACCCTGGACGTGGCCGCACCGGAGCAGGTGGGTAACGACCGGCTGGCCACTGCCGCAGGGGCCTATCTGGCCTACGGCGGACCGTTGCTGGTGGTGGATGTGGGTACCGCAATTACCACCTGTGTGGTGACTGCCGACGGGCGTTATCTGGGGGGGGCGATTGCACCGGGACCGGCGGTCGCGTTGACCGCACTGGTGGCTCAAACCGAGCAGTTGCCGGAGATCCCGCTGACACCGCCAGATGCACCGATTGGTGATACCACGGTGACTGCCATGCAGGCCGGTCTGGTGTGGGGCTATGCGGGTCTGATCGACCGGCTGATTGAAATGGGGAGGCAGGGGATGGGGTCAGAGACGGCCCCTGTGATCTATTTGACGGGCGGAGCTGCCGGTCTGTTGAGTGACCACATACGGGCCACCCATCGATGGGTGCCGGACCTGACTTTGCAGGGCCTGCAACGGCTGTTTGCGCAGAATCGTAAACAGCCGCAAGAATAAGGGCCGTCATTCCACCGGTTACCCCGGTCGAATGACGGCCCTTTGCTCGCTTAGTTCGGCATTCGGTAGACTTCCCGAATTCCCGATGCACCGGCCACCTTGCTCGCCGGGACAAACGTAATGCCTCCGGAGTGCTGGGTAACCATCCGCAGGGCGTCATCGACGGAACCTGCTTTATCCGGGGGCATGCCGCCCTCACGGAAGATGCGTTTGATCCAATAGGTCTTATAGACGTTTTCAGAAACGCTCAAGACCCGGTCCAGGAAAGAAGCCTGCAAGGCCGCACCGTCCTGATATCCCACGGGGGATATCTTGGTGTTGCCCCAGAAGCCCTTCTCTCCCAGGTAGATGTTTTTGATTTCCTCCGCCGTCAGATTCTGCACAGGGGCATTCTCATTGACGACCACCACCAGGTCATCTGCCCAGGCGGCGGTGGTACCGAGCAGCCACATGCCCAGCACCAACACGAGTGTTTGTTTAACCATGGTCTCTCTCCGCAAACTTTGGGTAACCGTAGTCACGTTGATCAGCAATCACGCCGATCAAAACGCAAATGACCACTGCACAGCACCCTGATTCACGGCGCCGTCCACCTGGTCGTCGATGGCACGATATTCTGCCTTCAACGCCGAGCGGTAGTTGATGTCATAACGAACGCCTACTGTGGTGACCGTCTTCAAACGGTCAAGGCCACCAACAGTCATGCCTACTGCGTTAAAGTACGCGTCTGCCGTAGCATCCAGGTACTCGTAACGAATGTAAGGCGTGGTGCGCTCACCAATCAGGTAGCCCAACTGGCCGTATGCAGCCACCGAGCCACTCTCTTTGGTGGCACCCTGGGTATCGTTGATCCAGTTGTAGACTTCGCTCATAAACTCGATGTTATGGGCCAGATAGACCACATCAACACCCCAGATGAACTGTTCAACCGTGGTGAGGTAACCAGGTGCGCCCACTGCTAGAGCCGTGTCGGTGATATTTACCCGGCTGAAGTTACCGTAGATACCCAACTCGGCACCACGCATGAACGACGGCTCGAAGTTCAACTTGGCGGAGATCGCTTTGTCCCGATCGCTGTCACCGGAACTACCCGGGTTCAACTCTGCCGGACCCGCATTGGACCCGGTCAGATCACCCTTGATGGACGAACCGTTACCGACCATGATGCCGATATTGACACGACCCATACCGGTGTTCATACGGCTGTTCCACCAGAGGCCGATCATGTGAGTCGGCACCACGCCGCTCTCATCCTCGAACTCCAGAAAGAACGGACGGCTGATGGTGGTATGCAACTGGGCACCGTGATGGAACGCCAGGTTCCAGTAGCCCAGCAGGTTATGAAAACGACCTGCACGAACCTTGTGGTTGTTGCCCAGCGAATAGGTGGCCTGGAGCCGCTCCAGATCCACCACAAAGCCGTCGCCCGGGCTTTCAATCACGAACTCGGCCAGTACGTCCAGTCGATCGCTGATCTGCTCGGCCACATAAAAATCCAGGGCTCCGAGTGCAAATCCGTTGCTGTCCGGCTCACTGGAGGTGCGCTCGGAGGCATCGAATGTTACATCACCAAAGCCATTTAGCTTGAACGCCTGTGCATCCGGTGCCGGAAGCACCAGATACAGGGACAGCGCAATCAATGCACCGCCCAAGCGCCAGGTCAATTTTTTCATCTCCCTCTCCTTCTTCTTCCTTGTTCCATATACTCAACAATACGAAGCGGTTGGGTCGAACTATTACAACCGCTCTCTTATCGGCAACTGAATTTACGATCCCAACAGTTTTTTTGCCCTCCCGCTGAAGGCTGCAATCAAAAACCGGCCTAACGGGGCAGTTTTGTTCCCATTGTCGGAAGCGCTACACCTCCGAGTCTTGGGCACACCCATTCGGGTAGACACTATGAATGGCACGTAACATGTTGTAATGGTTCGTAAATTTCGCCATCCATGGCAATCAGGCATCGGCTTTGCTACCACCTGATAGGAGTGTGTCTGCACAATACTGTTGTATTTGTGCCATTTTCTTTGCCGGAGGTCAAATATCCCGTGGGTGAAAACCGTAAAAAGATTGCAGAAATTCGTGAGCTTAAGCAGGATCTGGAGCAGCATTACGACCAGTTCAAGGCCCTTAGAAAGGCCGGTGATGATGAAGCTGCGCTGAAACAGTTCAACCAAACCCTCAAAGTTGCCAGCGATTTGATGGAGGCCTCTACCCGACTGTTGAAGGGTGTTTCTGCGCCAGCCACCGCGCTGGTGGACGAACAGGATCGCAAGCTGACCGGTAACGGCAAGATGCTTTACATTCCTAAATCGGAGCATGTTCACTAGGGTTTATGCGGCCTTCAGAGCTTCTGCCAGGGGTGTGGCGAGGATGTCTGCATCCACCAGTGTGACCAGCCTGCCGTCCAGTTTGCCAACCCCGGTGACATAGTCGCCGGTGCTGTCGCCTGCGGCTGCGGCCATGGGTTCGATGCG
>JALWRU010000407.1 GCA_026994095.1 Nitrospira sp.
GCTCACAGTCGATGGCGGTATGGCCGATGACCAGATCCATCATCGGCGATAGACCCAATTCGGTGGAGGTTTGCAGCATCTTCGCAAACGCCTCGTGGGCGGCCTCGTCCCCGTCAGGGGCCAGCACCGGGTGGAAGCCGTAGTGATCTTTGACCGAGTAGAGGCTGCCGGAAAATCCGGGATAACTCACCGGGTTGAAATAGAGCCAGTCAAACCCCATCGCCGCCGCCCGCTGCAGGTGTGGTGACCAGTCTGCAAACGGCCCTGCCAGTAACGGGAACAGGTTGTAGATGCGTGGGCTGGCAATGGTCACAGGGCCGGGCGCTCCGGCGTGAGCGGACCGGTGGGAGGCTGGCCGTGCAGGGTGGCCTGATGGTCGTCGATGGGTTGGTCCTGGGCATTTAACGCCACCACACACCGAAACCCGACATCGGGCACCTTGTTGCGTGGGTCCATAGGGAAGCGATAACTGCTGCGGGCGGTCAACTCGGCCAGCGCGTAGTGGCCGCTACCGCTGCCTGCGCCCCCTCCGCGTAATACCTTGAATTGATGCCCGTACATGGGGCTGGTCACCGGGTTGCCGGGATAGGGCTGGTACCAGTCGGCCACCCACTCCCACACGTTTCCGGCCATGTCCAGAGCGTGATAGGGGCTGGCGGATTCAGTGTAGTGACCGACCTCGACGACACCGCCGTGTTTGCCCATGTTGGCCTTGTTCTCGTCAAAATCGTTGCCCCAGGGGTAGGCCTGCCCGTTGGTACCGCGAGCGGCCTTCTCCCACTCGGCCTCGGTGGGCAGGCGGGCACCGCGCCAGTGGCAGTAGTTCTGGGCGTCCATCCAGTTCACATTGACCACCGGCAGCAGTGCCGACTTGGGTGCTGGAGGGGTGCCTTCCCAGTGGGGCGGCGGGTCGTATTTGATGTCGTCAACAAAGGTGGCGTACTGGGTTTCGGTCACTTCATAACGGTCCATCAACAGGGGGCCGAGCGTCACCGTCCGGCGTGGGTGTTCGTCCAGATACCAAGGCCGTCGGGTGCCGAACTCCTCTGCCCGACCGTCTGCATCCACCCGGTCGGAGCCCATGATAAACGGACCTGCCGGAACCAGCACCCCGACTGTGTGACTCACCGGGATATCGGTTTTGGGGGGGGCGTCCGGTGGGTCGCTACGCTGGCTACAGGCGGCCATCGACAGGGCTGCTGCCATCATCAGTAGCGGCCATTTGAGCAATGCGCCCCTCATGGCCGAAACCGGCGCACCGCCCGATTGTGATCGCGCACATTGGTGGAGAAGAAGTGGGTGCCGTCCCCCCGGCTGACAAAATAGAGGGCGTTATCGGCGACCGGGTTCAGGGCTGCGTCGATGGCCGCCTCACCACTGCTGGCGATCGGACCGGGGGGCAGGCCGCGATTGGTATAGGTGTTGTAGGGGTCCTTACGCTTCAGATCGACCCGGCGGATGTTGCCGTCAAAGTCGGGAATGGCGTAGATCACGGTGGGGTCGGTCTGCAAGCGCATACGCTTTTTAAGGCGGTTGTGAAACACCGCCGAGATACGCGCCCGCTCCTCTGGTGCAGCGGTCTCTTTTTCGATCAGCGAGGCCATGGTCAATACCTGATGGCGCCGCCATCCCAGCGCCTGTGCGCGGGCCAGCCGCTGAGGGGTGAAGGCCGCCTGCATACGATCCAGCATGGCGCGGATGATGCTTTCTGGTGATGCCCCCTTGGGAAACAGGTAGGTGTCCGGGAACAGGTAGCCCTCGAACGGCTCTTTGGTGAACGCGGTTTCCAGTCCGTACTCCGCTGCCAGTGCGGGGGTGAGTGCCTGCCGGAAGTCACTGACCTTCCCCAGTTTTGCCGCCTCCAGCCGTTGCAGGATCTCCACCACCGTCAGCCCCTCGGGCAGGGTCACCGGGTGCAGCACGACCTGCCCTTGTACCATGGTGTCCAGCACCTGCCGTGGGGTCATGGTGGGGGACAGGGCGTACTCACCCGGATGGATAAACGCGGCCTGTTTCTGCCACCGGGCCAGCACCTCAAATTGACGGGCAGAGCCGATGATGCCCTGTTGCTCAAGCAGTCGGGCGGCGGTGCGGAACGATACCCCTGCGGGGATATCGATGAGTTGTTGTGGCCCTTCCCGGTGGGGTTGATCCCACTGGTGAACCACCCACCAACTGCCGCCAGCACCGGCAATAACACCCACCAGCAGTAGGGCGGCAACGGTTTTCAGCAGGCCCATCCGGCGGTCCTAGTCGGCCGACCCGCCGAGGGACAGGTGGTCCAGATAGCCCTGTAAAAAAAACATGGCGGCGGCCTGATCGATGACCTTTTTGCGCTTGGCGCGGGTCAGGCCCGATTCGATCAGGGTGCGCTCGGCAGCGGTGGTGGAGAAGCGCTCATCCCATAAGATGATCGGCAGGGGGGTGGCCTCCCTCAGGTGTTCGACAAACGCCTCCACCTTGTCGGCCTGAATGCCGATGGTGCCGTTGAGCATGCGTGGATGGCCCACCAGAATGCGGGTGATCCGGCGCTCGGCGACCAACTCTAAAACCCGCCGAATGTCAGCGGGTGGGCGGGTACGGCGGATGGTTTCAACCGGATGGGCGGCAATGCCCAAATCGTCGCCCACCGCCACACCGATGGTGCGGTCGCCCACATCCAGCGCCATGATTTTAAGGGGGAGGTCGTTCATGTGCAGCGCGGGCAGGCGGGGGACCGGCGCGGTCAGTCCGCCAGTTGCTCCGCCACCAGTTGCGCAAATCCGGTCAGGGTGTCGCCCAGCGCCGTCACATCGTCCCCGCCGCCCTGGGCCATGTCCGGTCGCCCGCCCCCTTTGCCCCCCACTTTGGGTGCGATAACCTTCATCAGATTGCCCGCCTTGAGCCGGTCGGTCAGGTCGCTGGTGACCACACATAACAGTTGTACCCGGCCCTCGGCCTCGCTGGCCAGCAGGGCGGTGCCGGAGCCGAGCTGATTGCGCACCCGGTCGGCCAGTTCACGCAGGGCAGGAACATCCAGCCCGTCATCCCGGCGGGTAATGACCGTAATGCCCGCCACCTGTTCGGTGGTTTCGTTGCCACTCCCGCCTTCGGTCAGTTGTCGTTGCAAGGCTTCGATGCGTTTGTCACGCTCGCGCACGGTGGCCAATAGTGCTTCGGCCTTCTCTGCCAACGCCTCCGGGGTGGCCCGCAGGGTATTGGCGCTCTTTACCAACAGCGCGTCCCGTTGACGAATGTAGTCCAGCGCAAACCGCCCGGTGACCGCTTCGATCCGGCGCACCCCGGCGGCCACACTGCCCTCGGAGGTAATCTTGAACAGGCCGATCTCGCCCACGCTATGACAGT
>JALWRU010000408.1 GCA_026994095.1 Nitrospira sp.
CTTCTACACACAGCCGCGCCAGCAGACCCGGCTCTGACAGGGCGTAGGTGCGGGGCCACTCGATGTCGGTAAAGCGCGACAGGATTTTGAGCGCCAGCGCCGGGCACAGCACCGTCTCCGGGACCGACCAGACCGCCAATGCCAGCCGTCCACCGGGGGTCAACACCCGTGCGATCTCTGCCAGCCCCCGGCTGGGCTGGTCGAAGGCCATCAAACCAAAGCGGCACATGACCCGGTCAAAGGTATTGTCGGCAAACGGCAGTCGCTCGCCCTCGGCGATGGCGAAGCTGATATTGGTAAGCCCCTCGGCCTCTCCCGCCGATACCGCCGCGTGGGCCATGGCGTGGGCCGAATCGATGCCCACCACCTGCACCTGCGGCTGGGCCAGCGCCAGCGTAAGGCCCGGCTCGCCGGTACCGCAGGCCAGATCCAGCACCCGCTGGCCCGGCTCCGCTGCGCACAACTCCAGCAGCCGCGCCCCATAGGGCACCAGTAGCGGCAGCCAGCCGGAGTACTCGGTGGCGCGTTTTTCCCAGTCGCTGGCAGCAGTAAAATCAGGCATGGGCACACACGCTACCACCGCCATCCATCACTGTCCACAAGTACGCGCCACCGGTCACGCTGACCACACCATACCTCATCGCAGATTCAGGAGATTGTTAAGGGATTGACCGGGTGAAAATATCGGTGCTGTTGTTGTTGTCCTCCAGCACGTTCATGTTGGTACTGGTGGTGGAAAAGACCACCCGTGTACCGTCCGGGCTGATCTGGCCGCTCAATACAGAGCCGTTGGCGATATCGCCGTTGAGCGGCTCTGAGACGCGGGTGGTGACCCCGCCAATCAGATCGCGGATAAACAGGTCTTCGCTGCCGTTGTTGTCACCGGATACCAGGTTGTCTGCCGCGCTGATAAACGATACAAAGCGGCCATCTTCAGTGATCGCACCATTGCGACTGGGGCCGTTGGGCTCGGCGTTGAAATTACCCAGCGAGGCGCGGATGGTGCGGTTGCCGGCAATATCGCGTACATAGACATCGGCAAGGCCATTGGTATCGCCTGGGTCAAGGGTGGTGGCGACGGTGGTATAGACCGCATACAGGCCGTTGCCAGAGAAGTACGGCTCCGATACATCCGCATCGGCTTCGGTGCCGTCGGTGGCTACTGATAGCCGCACGGTGGTGTTGTTGGGCGGTCCGGGCGGGGTAATCTCTCTCATATACAGGTCGGTGGTGCCGTTGGTCTCCCCCACGGTGGTGTCGTCGGCAGTGGACAAAAAGATCACAAAATCACCAGCACTGTTGAGTTTGGCGTGGGTGCTGTTGCCCCTCACCTGATTGCCAGCAGTAGATCGTGAGACGATCTGGATGAGCGGGTCAACCACACCGCGCAAGGGTTGCAGGGTTACTGCAAAGATGTCGGTAAAACCGTTGGTATCGGTGGCCAGATTAGTCGCGTCGCTTTCAAACACGATGACCGTACCGTCATCGTTGATATCGGGCCAGAAACTGCTACCGTTGGCCTGACCGACGGTGACGTCATTGCTGGTCAGCACGTTGGCCCGCCCGAATACGTTCAGGATGCGGGTTGAAAAAAAGATGTCGCTGACACCATTCACATCACCCACCTCCAATGCAGCGGAGGTGCTGGCAAATACAATGACCTGCCCGTCACCGCTGATGGCGGGCTGAATGCTGGGCGCCTCTGGCTGCCGGCCACTGGGCGTCTGTGAGATGCGCACGGTGCTGGATAGTGCCTGGTCACGTAAATAGATATCGGTTACCTGATTGCTGTCGCGGGTGTTGAGATTGGTCGCGTTTGAATGGAATACCACCATACGACCGTTATTGCTGATGGCCAACTGGTCGCTATCGCCGTTGCTTTCACCACCTACATCCGGTACCGATATCCGCTTCATCAGGATCGGTGTGACGTCATCGCTACTGATGGGACCAACTGCGACCACATCTTCAGTGCCGCAGCCGCCTGCCAGTAACAGGATGATCGCACTGCCAAGCAAGGCTGAACGGGGGGGGGTGACACGGGTCGGGTCGGCGAACAGATCGCGCATGCAGGTGAGGAGGCCCATCATTCGTTCCTATGGCGACAATACAAAGATATCGACCACACCATCTTTGGAACCCAGTCGAATGGCCGGACGGCTATCGGCTTGAAAAGCCACCGCAGTGCCATCGGCAGAAATGACCGGGAAATCCGGTGGCAGGAGGGCATTGGAACTGACCTGGGAGCCGTCTGCCTGCACGCTCACCCGCACGGTTACGCCGTTGTTCATGTTGGTGAGGTAGATGTCGGGGCTGCCGTTGTCGTCATTGCCGCCATTTAACAGGTTGGGGGCATCCGTCTGGTAAATCACCAGCGAACCATCGCCAGATATCCACCCGCGAAAGGCGTCGCCGGGAAACGGGTCGGAGCGCCCGGCCGGGTCCTCTCCCGGAGTACGGTCGGCGCGCTGGGTGATGCTTCTTTTTACGTCTCGTCGAAAGACGTCGGAGGCGGCATTGTTGTCCAGCAGGTTGAGCCGGGGGTTGATCGGCCCCAGCATTACCGCCGAAGCGGTATCGAAAACAATGAAGTTGCCGTCATCATTGATATGGGGGTTAAAGCAGTCCAAATCGGCAGGCACGCTTGCCGGGCCGACACTGACCAGAATAATGTCACCGGTCAGCCGATCCCACCGAAAGACGTTCCGAATACCTGCCGGGTCGATACCCACAACGATGTTGTTGGCAGTGGAGGTGTAGGCGACATAGCGTCCGTCGGCGCTGATTTCTGCGTCAAAACTGGGGCCGGACGGCTCGACAGTGGCAACGGTCGTGCCCAGGGGAGCCACCCGCTGAGTGGTGCCGTTCCTGGTGTCGTAGACGAATATGTCGGTACGAGAGGTGGTTTTCTCCCCCGGAGCCAGCAGGTTGGTGGCGTCGGAAACAAAGGAGATAAAACGGCCATCGTTGGAGATCGATGGGGAGGTGCTGTTACCGGCGGACTCGGTATTGGCAAAACCGATGGAGATGCGGGTGGTCTCCTGAGTCTCCAGATCGCGCAGAAAGATATCGCTTTTCTGGTTGTTGTCCCCTGCCACCAGGTTGGTTGCGGTGGATTCAAACACCACCCGCATACCGTTGCCGGATACGTGGGGATTCTCGGACGGACCGTCTGCCGGAGTGCCGTCGGTATTGATTGAAATTAACGTGGTTACCGAGCGTTTGCGCTCAAACAGGTAGATGTCGCCGACCTGATTGGTGTCTTCCGGCACCAGTGTGCCAGCCGATACAAAAGTAACTATGCTGCCATCTCTGGAGAGGGTCGGGTGGGTGCTATCCT
>JALWRU010000409.1 GCA_026994095.1 Nitrospira sp.
TTACAGTGTGGGCGAGGGGTACAACAACCCCACGATCCAAGGCGACCCACCGCTGCCTATGACGTGGAACTCAAACGCCACCTATGCTGCTGGCGCTCAAAGCAGCGTACCCGGCGCAAGCGTTGCGGATATCACTGTCGGACCAACGGGCAATTTCTGCAATCAAGCCGGTGGCGATGGGTCCAGCCCGTGCGTAGTGAGCAGCGACGGCACCAAGGATTTGAGGATATATCACGTCCCGCTGGTGTCTGGAACCTGTGACGGCACAAAGGTCAATACGGCTACCGACCCATTTCAGCTATTCGCAGAGGCTACCACGGAGACAACCACCGTGCGGCTGACCGGCATACCAGCGGGGGAGTCTTGCGTTGAGGCTCATTTTGCCAACAGCGCGGGGGATTTAGACAGCAATACCGCCGAGATTTCCACAGGAGTCGTTTTCCAGGATACCGGGCCGCCGTTCTGGACAGACGCCAGCGGTAAGTCTGCCATCGGGGTAACGCAGGACAACGTAGGCACGGTCACCGCAACATGGATCGAGGCCAACGATGCTGGGCCTTCTGATCCGGTCAGTTATTCCGTTTGTGCGCGAGCGGCACCGGGCGCTCCTGAATATCGAAACAACTGCACCGCATGGGCGGTTGAATCGTCGGTCTGCACCGGGGCCAACTGCACAATGGTGGTGCCACACGTTCACCCCGGATCAATGCGGTTCGCGGTATTCACCAAAGACGCACTGGATAAGCGGACGCCATACGACGACACCGACACGGTTACGGTGACCATCACCGAACCGATTGGACCGGACGATCTGGAACTGCGGAACGGCGCGGCGTTTTCTGCTGGTGCGGTAACGCTGGATGGGGTCAACGACTATGTGACCATGCTGGCAAACCCGGCCTACGACCGGACCAACGATTTCACGATATCGCAAAAGCTGACCTTTGACGGCAACCCGGACTCCCAACTGTTCTGGTTCCCGTTCGGGAAATACGATGGCACCAGCGGGCCTTCCGTGATGATCCAAGGAAGTTGGACGAACAACAGTTGCGCGGCGGTCAACGTCAACACGGTCAACCAGTACGACTTTGGCGGTGGGCTGGCGATTTGTAACGGCCCCGCTACGGAGATCACCACCGGAAGCACCCACCGGATCACGCTGACCTGCACCGCCGGTTTGTGCATGGTGTGCGTGGATTCACTGTGCGGCACCCCTACCGCCGCCACCGTCCCGGCATCTACCGTCCAGTGGACCATCGGGAATCAGGGGAATTTGCAGCAAACATTCATACAGGGCAGTACCGACGAGGTGCAGTATTGGCCGCGTGGAATGACGGCAGGCGAAGTGGCGACGATGGACGCGATTGCCACCTGTGACCCGACCGATCACCCCTGTTTCAATTTCAGTGAAACAACCGGCGTGATTGCCAAGGGCGGTCAGTCGAATTATCGCGGCATGGTGGAGAGTGGCGCGGTGGGGGAGATTCTCACCGGCACATGGTCTACGATTTCAAGCTCGCTGTATTCCGGAGGCTCGGCGCTGTTGTCTACGGTAGCCGGGTCCACCTACACCCGCATGGTAAAGGGTTGTGGGTTATTCCCTGTGATGCGACGGCTTCATCCGGGCGAGGGGTCAGTAGTTGTTCAAGTGGACAACGCTATTGGCGCACCGATCCTGTTAGACCAGCCATATATGCAAAATTGGACGGATTACCACGTTCCGCTGCTGGTTCACAGCGATCCGCAATGCGGATGGCACACGGTCAAGATCACCACGCAGGCCAGTAATCCGGTGGTGATTGATGGTATCGCGGCGCTCGATGGCGGATACCCGGCCAGCCGGCTGACCAATACGCTGACATGCTTCGGCGATTCCGTCACGGTGGGCGTTGGGTTGGCTGACCCCAACGACAGGTTTTGCGCCAATTTATCCGTCCTATGGGGGTTGACCGAGAGCAACCGGGGGCACAGTGGCCTGGGGGTTAATGAGGCGCTCACCGATGCTTTTGACGGGATTGACGCTGACCTGCCAAAAAGGGTGGTCATTACCCTGCCGCTGAACAACACCCGTCACGATGCCAAAACATACCGGCCACGGCTGGAACATGATATGCGCTCACTATTGGCGTGGATCACAGGGTTGATTCCGAGGGCCGAGGTCTATCTAGGCAATAACACCCACATGACGACGGCGGCGTGGGCGGCATCCGGTGAGTTTGGGTTTGGGTCGGACTCAACCGCCTACCGCGTGGATCAGATGATTGATCGACTGGCGCTGGAGTTCCCCAATATCCGCAAGGCCGACACACACCGGGCGTTTGCCGGTAATGACGCGTTGTTACAGGCCGACCAGATACACCCCAACATCCAAGGACATGACGCGATTAAACGCGCCTACCTGTCCGCCACGCCTATCCAATCGAGGTTCAAATGAAAACGCTCACCCTATTACTGGCCCTGTTGACCCTGCCCACCGTGGCGCTAGCCGACAACCTTGGCACCTATCCATCGGGCGGCACGGTACCTGTCACCCTGCTGAATACCACCGGCACCGGAACCCCGACACAGGCCACAGATCCACGGGCGGATATTTTTTGCGGGCCTACCAAAGTGGTTGCCAACGCTGCCATGACGCTGGTGGAAGCGGCTACTACCGGGACCGCTACCGGGGGCACAACCACCACGCTGGCCGATACCGCCCGCACGGAGGCCACAGGAATATGGGTCGGGTATGTTTTCCGGCAAACAGCAGGAAGCAATATCGGACTGGAGGCGATTGTCACCGCGTCGGTGAGCGGCACCCTGACGTTTGCCCCTGAACTGCCGTTTGCGGTGGCGGCGTCTGATACTTATGCCCTGTTCAAGCCGCTGTATGTGAGTAACTGGACCGTAACCGGTGTGACCGACGGCACCGGCTGTACGGCGGTGGTGAGTGATGTGGGTAGCGGAACCGTGGCCCAGCGGCATGCGTTTGTGGTGGATACGGTGGGGGGTGGTGGTTCTAGCCTCACCGCCCAACAGGTGGCCGATGCCATGCAATTACTGCCCGGCGGTATCCCGGCGGCCGGTTCGATCAATCAAAAACTGGACACAATCACGAGCAAGACGCGGAGGATTCGCTAATGGGTATTCGGGCGCAGGGCAGTACCTTTTTTGCTAACTATCTGGAGACCGGCACCTACGTCACGTCCGTATCAGTGCTGATCCAGCGGGAGTCAGACGGCCAGTTTTTAGACTTTTCTGACCTGACTTTCAAGGCCAGCGGTCATGTGACCCCTGCCCGTGGGCTGACCGAGGTCACCCCGCCGGGGCAGAGCCTATCGGTATGGCGC
>JALWRU010000410.1 GCA_026994095.1 Nitrospira sp.
CCACCAGTTCCGGTGCCCACATGCCTGCGGCGACAGCCAGCCCCATGGCGATAAAAATCTGATTGTGCAGTTTCATAACAACATCGTTTACAGAGGTAGTGCAGGGGTCACTTCGTCCCGGCGGAAGGTCGGTCAGGCCCTTCAGCATACCGGTAAATCGCAGTCCGATGGCAAACGGGCGTCTCTGGTGCAGTCATCCGGTCAACTTCCCCCGCCCAGTGGCCGAAAGGTGAAAATGGGGTGTGTCGCCCCGATCCGCTAGAATACGGGTATCTCAGCCGTTAGGAGCCTCCATGGCAGACGCCAATCAAGCCAACCAGTCCTGGGCCTCACGGCTGGTGGGTGCGCTGGGCAGCAATGGTGTCGAACCGCAGCCATCCGAACTGGAGACCGGGCGGGTGGCGCTGGTGCTGGCCGGGGGCGGGATTCCCGGCTGGATGTACGAGGTCGGCTGCCTCACCGCGCTGGATGAATTCTTCGACGACGGCTTCAATTGCAACCGGTTTGACCTGTACGTGGGCACCAGTGCCGGGGCCAGTATCGCTGCCATGCTCGCCAACGGTATCACCCCCCGTGAGGTGTACGACGCGGTGGTGACCGACGTGGACTCGCCCTACAACTTTGGTCGCCGGGATATCTATACACTTGGCACCCGCGAAACCTGGCCCATGCTCAAAAAGGTGGTGGCCACCTCTGGTCAGGTGGTCGGCCAGGTCATGCGTGGGCTGTTTACCCGTGCGCCACGGCCCAGTCTGCTCGACCTGCTGGCGATCGTGCAGGACAGTCTGCCCTCCGGCCTGTTTACCTTGAACCCGCTGGAAGCCCACCTGAGAAAGACCTTTGTCAGCGAGGGGTTTACCAACCAGTTCAAGCAGCTCAAGCGCGCCCTCTATATCCCGGCGGTGGATCTGGACCGGGGCACCTACCGCATTTTTGGTCGCGACGGCTCCGATCAGGTGCCCATCAGCCGGGCGGTGGCGGCTTCGTCGGCCATCCCCGTGCTGTTTCAACCGGTGCGCATCGACGGGGTGGACTATATCGACGGCGGTATCGGCCGGGTGGCCAATATGGATGTGGCGGTCGATGCCGGTGCCGGGCTGGTGCTGGTAGTCAACCCCATCGTGCATCTGGACAACGACCGTCAGTCGGTCTGCCACCCCACCTGTCACGGCTACTGTCGCGGGTTGCGCTCCATGGGCATGGCCCATGTGGCCGACCAGGCGGCGCGCATCAACACCAGCATGCGCCTTAAAAACGCCAAGTCCCGACAGGAGCAGATGCATCCGGGGCTGGATATCGACATCATCGAGCCGTCGTCGGAAGACCCGCTCATGTTTACCCAGAATGTCATGGGTCAGGATGGCCGTGAAGAGGTGGTGCGGTACGGCTATCACACCACCGTGACCTACCTGACCCAGCACTTTGAGCGGCTGTCCGGGATGTTCAGTCGGCACGGGGTGGCGGTCTCTTTGGACCGCTTTCGCTGGCGGTCGGTAGGCGGCGAGATGCGGGTGCTTGGCCCCAATGAACGCGGCCAGAGCCACGACGGGGTGGGCGTGGCCGACCTGCCGGTGGAGCCACCTGCCGAAGTGCCCGCCGTCCGCTAAACGAGCGGGCAGATGCCGGGTTTCCGGCAGGTTTGACCGTCATTGTGGCGCAACAATAGACAATTTTATGCGGTGTTGAGTGACCTCTGATGGTCGCCTTTAGGCCCGCTGAGGTCAGGATTTTCTACTCCGGATGCGGGTTTGCGGCAGGAAGCAGGTGCCGTTTGCGCCGGTTTGTGGCACAATTTCTGCTTTGTATACTCTGGTTATGATGTTGGATCTGGATGGATGGATCGGCAGATAGCCTGACGGTTGTGATCTGAGTGCGATCTGATCCGGTATGTCTGACCCCGGACCGGTTGCAGGACAAGGGCTGGTCTGCCGTGGGCGTGGGGTCCATGAAGCAGTCACCGGACATGCCCCTGTGGGGTACTTGCCTTATGGTGGTGGTACACCACCCGAAATGGAGAATTCGATGAATCAGGTACGCGCGTTTCTGCTGATGGCCGTAACCACCTTGACGATGGCTGTACTGGGCAGCACCGGGGCGTTGGCCGCCGACGGCCCGCAGATCACTATTGAAACCAAACACGGTACCATCGTCATCGATACCTTCCCGGATGCCGCTCCCAAGACGGTGGCGCGCATCACCGAGCTGGCCCGTAGCGGGTTTTATGACGGCGTAGTCTTTCACCGGGTCGTGCCCGGATTTGTGGTGCAGGGGGGCGACCCCACCGGTACCGGGCGGGGCGGCTCCGGCCAGAACCTGCCCGCCGAGTTCAACGACCGCAAACACAAAGTGGGCACCGTTGCCATGGCCCGTGCCAGCGACCCCAACAGCGCCGACAGCCAGTTTTATATTGCCCTGGACCGACTGCCCAGCCTGGACCACAAATACACCGTGTTCGGGCAGGTTAAAAAGGGCATGAAAGCGGTTCGCAAGATCCAGAAGGGTGACAAGATGCTGCGGGTCACCGCGACCGAATAACCCCCGATGGTGCCAGCTCCCCGTCATCTATCTTCCCCCCGTATCGGGCAACGTCTGCTGCGCGGGTACCGGGGTGCAGCCCGGGCATTTGCCACGGTCCTGACCCTGACCATGGCGGTGGGGCTGTCTGGCTGTATCGATCCGACTGCCATCGTGCAGGCGCTGGTGGCCGACAATCTCCTCAGCGACGAGTCCGCGCCGGTAGAGCGCCAACGGCTGGTGGGGCAGCTGGAGGGCAATTCCGAGATTATCATCTCGACCCCCAAGGGCACCATCCGGGTGGAGGTGCTGCCGCGTAACGCCCCCACCACCAGCTCTGAAGTCCTGGCGCAGGTATTGACAGGGAATTACGACGGCGCCGAGTTTTTCGACGTGGCTGCGGACTCCCACGTGCAACTGGGCTTTGCTGATCTGGCACAGGCGCGGATCCCCACCCTGCCGGTGGAGGTGACCGGCGAGCCGCTGGATCGGGGGATGGTGGCACTGGCCTGGGTTGGGACCAAACAACAGACCACCGGGCGGCTGATCTTCCCGCTGCGTCGGCTCGACCGACTGCTGGACTCCCACTACACGGTATTCGGGCGCATTCTAGAAGGAGAGGCGATTCTGGATCAGCTCGTGCCGGGCGATCCGGTCACCACCATGGACGTCTTTTTATCTCGTCCGCTGGTCCGTTTGCGTACGGCACAGGGGACCATGACCATGGAGTTGGTGCCGTTTCTCGCGCCGATTACCGTGGCCCATTTTAGCGATCTGGTCTGTAATGGATTTTACAGTGGCCAGCAGTTTTATGA
>JALWRU010000411.1 GCA_026994095.1 Nitrospira sp.
GGCGGCGATGCCTTTGAGCGTCGCCAGTGTGGTCAGGTACTCCCCCTCACCACGGGCCATGTCGCGTTTGATCTGGTCGTAGTTCACAAACGCGAACTTGGCGGTATCCGTGTCGTTTAATACGGTAGCGTTGGGGTCACAGCCGGAGGTGCCGATGGTCATCCCTACCGTTTGGGTGTTAAACGGCCAGTAGCCCAAGCCGTTGGTAGTGCCTGCAGACGTCTGCGGCAAGATACCACTCTGGCCTTTCCAGACCAGGTAGCCCAAGCCACAGCCTGTGCCTCGCGACTCGGCCATCGCAGCAGTGCTCCACGCACTGGCCAGCAATACGGCGGTGGCCGCAATAAGTAATTTATTTTTCATATTCCGATCTCTCAACATTATGTGGTCTACCCGTGATCGTGACAGCACGATGTCAGGTGTTAGATCAATCTCTGAGCGTCGATGGCTCCGCTACTCACCCGCCGGTTTAGTTGGTAATGGGAGCGTATCGGGCCAGTTGCGGATGGGCCGCCAACTGGTTGTCCAGCGCGGTCAAAAACTGCTCAGACGAGGCAGCAGTTTCACTCAACAGCAGTGCGCTGCGATCGCGCACAAACGCGCTAAATACCGAACGATCCTGGGAGTTAATGCCCATGATGCTGGCCAGAGAAGTAAGGTACTCACCCTGTCCGCGGGCCACATCATGCTGAATGTTACGCAGGTTCAAGGCGGCAAAGATGTCGCGCTCGTACTGACGCAATACCACCCCATCAGGGCTACAGCCGGAGGTGCCGGAGGTGATTGCAAAAGAGTTGGAGAATGTGCCGTTGGTGGACGCCGCCAGCAGCTGTGAGGCAATGCCACTTTTACCGGCATGAATCTGGGTGCCCAAGCCGCAGCCCGGGCCACCGCCATCTTCGCCCATGCCCAGATTGGATCCGAGCTGGTTCATGCTGTCCTGCCCGTAGGCAGCGGGTGCCGCGGCCAACATCGCGGCAGCGGCCACTGCCATCAGTTTATATTTACTCATGGGATCGATTGCTCCTGTCGCAGGTAGTTGCCGTCCCCGATCCATTTACCGGGAACGGTCATTCGTCATCAATCTGTGAAGAGCGCATTCGGATGCCTGCCAATACGCACCACGGTACGCACGGAGTTGTCCCGACTGTTGACTCTCCCCTTACGCAGACCAAACGGTCGTACGCAAAATGATAGTAGGCGCAGCACAAAAGGGAAGTCAACCGCTTGGACAGAGCGGTATTAGCAGGTTTTTAATACCATCTCCGGCAGCGGAAAACCATTAAACGTACTGGCGTAAGCAGTGGTATACGCCCCGGCGTTGGGGAGGTAGATGAGATCCCCCTCCTGCAAATCCCCCGGCAGCAGCTTGTCATGGAACAGCAGGTCGGCGGTATCACAGGTGGGGCCAGCCACGGTCATGGCCACCAGTGGGCCGTCCCGGTCGCACAACAGCTCGTAGTCGAACTGCTCCAGCGTCTCTCCCAACCCGGTAAAAGCCCCCACATCCAGATAGAGCCAGCGGTGCCCTTTACGGGTGGCGGTGCCCACCACACGGGTGACCATCCAGGCGCTGTCCCCCACCAGATAGCGGCCCGGTTCGGCCATGACTGATACGGTTTCGGGCAGGCCGGTCAGGGCGTCGGTGATGGTCGCGCCGATGGCTTCAATGCTCGGCATCGGGCGGGTGTGCTGCACCGGGAAACCACCCCCCAGATTGAGCAGGGTCGGGGTCAACCCGGCAGTTTCCATATGCGACAACAGCAGCCGTGCGCCACTGATGCCGGTATGCCAGTTGTCCAGATTGCGGCATTGGGAGCCCACATGGAAGGTCAGCCCCATCAACGGCAGGCCGTGTTTGCCACAGTAGTCGATGATCGCCAGCGCCTCGGAGGTCGATGCACCAAACTTGCCGGTCAGCGGCCAGTCGCTGCCGGTGTTGGAGGTCTCCAGCCGCAGACAGAGCTGGATCTCCCGACTGACCGAGGCGATTTTTTGCACTTCGTCCAGATGGTCCACCACCATGGTGGTGACGCTGTATTTATACGCTGCCTCAACGGCCTCACGCGGTTTAACCGGATTGCTGAAAATGATCGAGCTGGCATCGACCCCCAGCGACAGCAACGTCTCCAGTTCATAGACCGAGGCCACCTCAAACGGCACCCCCAGTGTATGCAGGTGCGCCAGGATGCGCGGGTCCGGGTTGGCCTTCATGGCGTAGTAGGGGGTGACACCGGGCAGCGCCGCCCGCAGACGATCGACCTTGCTGGTGACGATATTCAAGTCGCACAGCAGGTAAGGGGTTGCCCCACCTGTGCGCAGGTGGTGGGCGGCGTGGGCTTGGACTGTTGCCAGCGAGAGGGGAGGGAATTCGTAGTGGTTGGGTGTCATCGGGAGGAGGGGCCGACCGCGGGCGGGGGGGCGGCCCCCGCAGGCCGTTAATTGCGCCTTCGGCACGAAGTTTAGTTGTGCCGCAGGCGCGTTATAAGCCAGCGGGGGCTGCCCCGCCTGCCAGAGGCATCTTTCTGCCCTACTCCAGTACCGCACCCCGCCCGGCGTTGGTCACCAGCTTCTGGTAACGGCCCAGCCAACCCTTTTGCACCTTGGGGGCGGGGGCCCTCCAGTCCGCCTGTCGGGCAGCCAGCTCACCCTCGGCCAGCTTTACCTCGAGGGTACGGGCCTTCATGTCGATGACAATGGTATCGCCGTTTTTCAGTACACCAATGGGGCCGCCTTCCGCCGCCTCCGGCGAGACATGGCCGATGCAGCCGCCACGGGTCGCCCCGGAGAAGCGACCATCGGTCAACAACGCCACCGACTCGCCCAATCCCATACCGGCAATGGCCGAGGTGGGCGACAGCATCTCCTGCATACCGGGGCCGCCCTTGGGGCCTTCGTAGCGGATGATGACCACATGACCGGCCTGCACCTCACCCCCCAGAATTCCGGCCATGGCCTCATCCTGCGAGTCGTAACAGATGGCGGTACCGGTAAACTGCAACATGGACGGATCCACTGCCGCAGTTTTGACGATGGCCCCTTCCGGGGCCAGATTGCCAAACAGCACCGACAGGCCGCCGGTGGCCGAGAACGGCTGCTCGGTGGCAGTGTGAATAATCAACTTGTCGGTGACCTTGGCCGTGGCGATGATCTCACCCAAGGTCTGACCGCTGACCGTGGGGCACTCGGTGTGCAGCACGTCCGGGTTACGCTTGGTGACCTCCAGCATGATGGCGGGCACCCCACCGGCCCGGCCCACGTCTTCAATGTGGACCGTCGACAGGGCCGGGGAGACCTT
>JALWRU010000412.1 GCA_026994095.1 Nitrospira sp.
AGCCGTTGGCGGCGGCGGTCCGGTCAAACGAGGTGTTGGGGCACAGATCGACCCGGTTGAGCACCCCGTCGCTGTCGTCATCGGCCCGCTGGGTGGCGTTGCAGCCCTGGCTGTCGACGCCAGTAGCGTTATCGGTGTGCATCCACAGTTTGTAGGTGTACGGCCCGGCCCCCGGCCCCTCAACGTTGCTGGCCAGCAGGTGGTAGGTGCCCGCCGTCGGGTTGTTCACGATGATCGACTCGTTACCAACAATCCCCGCACTAAACTGCGTGTTCGGCCCATTGACGATAATCGGCAGGGTGGGCGAGAAGATGATGTCCAGATCTTCCCCAAAGGGGGTGCGTGTCTCAATGGTGAGGCGGGCGGTCCCCGGTGGCACGACCACGACATAGTGGTGCTGGTTATCCAGTTCCGAGGTGTGGATCGAGCGGGTCAACGGCGGGCCGTCTACCAGCGAATTGCCCGCTTCCACCATAAACGAACGGCTGAAACTGGCCCCTTCAGTAGTGGTCAGGTTCAGGTGTAACAACAACTCTTGCGGCACCACCGGTACGATGGTGTTGGCCATGCGAATCTGCAACGGTAGCGCGCCGCCCGCCAGACCGCCCACCTGATCCATCTGCAAGTCGCCGTAACTGGTGTTCCCCTGCACCACCGACAGCACCGAACTGGTACTGGTGAGTACGGCCTGAATCCCGCTGGCGGGCATCCACAGGTTGTGCAGTGGTAACAGCAAGTCCGCAGTCTCGCCCGACTCCAGCACCCCATTGCCGTTGCCACCCACCGAATCGTCCAGCAGCACCTGATCGATCACCAGCACCGGTTGGGGAGCCACGGTCAACGAGTTAAAGACGTTGGCCCGTCCGCCAGAGGCCACCAGCGCAATCTGGCCGTCAGAAACATCCGGCAGCGGGTCGACCCCGGCCATCAGCCGCGCTTTGGTCTCCAGTGCGCTGGCGGTGGGGAACTGGCTCAATATCAGCGCCCCGGCCCCGACCACCTTGGGCGACGAGAACGAGGTGCCGTGGGTGTAGTCGTACTGCTGCCCGAGCAGGCCGCTATTGCCGTAGATGATGCTGTTGGTCAGTGGCATGGTGGTGTAGACCGATACCCCCGGTGCGGCGATCTCTACCCGCGTCTGGCCAAAGCGGCCAAAGTTCATCTGGTCGCGGGGGCCGGATTCGGCCACTACCATAATGTGGCTGGAGTCGTAGTCGGCCGGGTAGTCGGCAATATGGTCCTGATTGATACCGGTGTTACCCGAGGCCGCTACCAACAACACATCGTGCTGGGCCAGCAGGTTGACGATGGCCGCTTCGGTCTGTGAGAAAGCGGCCCCGCCCCAACTGACGTTAATGATCCTGGCACCGTTGTTGACGGCGTAGGTAAACGCCTCAATCCCCTGAGAGGTGGTAAAGTTGAACTTGAGCGGCATGATTTGGGTGGTCCAGGCCACCCCGGTCACACCGATGCCGTTGTTACCCACCGCGCCGATGCTGCCCGCCACCGAGGTGCCGTGGCCTTCCGGTGAACCCAGCGAGCCGATGCCGGGGTTGGCGCGGGTGTCGTTGTCGTTATCGACAAAGTCCCAACCGTGTACATCGTCGATATAACCGTTGGCGTCGTCGTCGATGTTGTTGCCGGGAATCTCGCCGGTGTTGGTCCAGATGTTGGCGGCCAGGTCCGGATGCAGGGTATCGATGGAGTCGTCGATGACGGCCACCACCACCGTATTGCTGCCGGTGGTCAGGTCCCAGGCGCGCACCATGTCCATGTCGGCCCCGGCGGTGCCACTGCTGACGATGGGGGAGGCATCGGGGATGAACTGGCCGGTATTGTGGTGCGCCCACTGGCGGCTGAACAACGGATCGTTGGGGAATGCGCGCGGGTGCCGCAGGTAGTTGGGCTCGGCAAACTCCACCTGTCCGCTGGACATCAACTCATCGATGGTAGCCTGCACCGATTGGCCCGCAGGCAGCCGCCAGTGCTCGATCCCCACTGCGCCGTAGCGCTTCATGGTGTGGGCACCGACGCTGGCGCGCATGGTCGCGGCCTTGCGGGCCCCGGATTTGAACTTTACCAGCACCTCACCGGGCATGTACTCACGCCGCTTTTGCGGGCTTGGGAGCGGGGCCGAGCGGGCGGTTTTGGCAAACGGTGACGGGGCGGTTTTGGGGAAGGTAGCCAGAACGGTGCCGGGGCAACGATCGACACTGTTGAGTACCCCGTCGCCGTCGTTATCGGTGCTGGGGATTGAATGACGGCACAGGCCGGTCAGCAGATCGAAATCGTCCTGGGTGGCCGGGTCGTTGTCGTTACAGGGGGTCACCAACGCGGTCTGGCGGGTCTGCAATGCCGTGGCGACGGCGCTGTTGGCGGCGGCGGTGGCCTGTACCCCGGCGGCGGTAAACAACTCATCGACAGCGATGGTCAACGACGGGTCAGGCAACCCGGCATCGGTGACCGGCAAGCGCCCCTGTGCCAGGGTGGCGGCCAGCGTATCCAGTGACGCTGCGATGGGTGAGCCACTGGCGGCATAGACCGGGTCGGTATAGGCCAACTCGACAATGGCAGCAATCAGATAGCTGTACTGCAAGCGGTCGGCAGAGGCGGCGGCAACCTGCAATGCATTGGTGACATCCACCGGTTCGGTCGTCAGCAGGTCGGTGCCGCCGGTGAACTGGTTCATGGCGGTGTTGATGCTGCGGATCAAGGCGCCGTCCAGCGCCACATTGTCGGTGATGGATTTGGTCACGGCTGCCTTGGAGGCCGCATCGGTGAACGGGGTCACATGGATGGTGTTATTCCCGGCACCCAGACCGCCCGGATGCAAGGCTTCCAGCACCACTCCACCCAGCGGCATGGACTGGCCGAACGGCACTGTGCCGCAGCCACTTGCCCGGTCACAGGTCATGCGGGAGTTTAATCTCGGGTGGCGCGATACCGTGATACGTAGTGGCCCGCCCTGATAGCTGGCTGCCAGCACCAGATTGTATTGACCGTCTGGATCGGTGACGGCGTTACCGACAGTCGTCCAACCGCCCACCCGACGCTCCTCCGCAGTGACTTGCGCCACAGAGACCACCCCTTTGACCGCCGTACCGATAATGACGGTACGGGCAGGGGAGCCGCCGCCACCACAGCCCGCCAGAAGCAGCGCCAGCCCCATCGCCAATAAGACACCAGTGGGGCAGGTAAGCGGCGGTCGGGAGGGTTGCGACGGGCACATATCGGGGGATACCTCTACTCGTCCTGCCACAAGGCAAGACCGATTGGGGGGGCTCTCTCCTACTCTCG
>JALWRU010000413.1 GCA_026994095.1 Nitrospira sp.
CCATATCGCCCTTCATAAACCACACCACGCGGGTGCCGCTGCCCTCTGACGGCCCGATATCCGCCAGCGTCAAACCGGCCTTGGCAGGGGCGGAGTCGCCATTAAAATAGAGGTCCATCCGGATGCCAGACTGAGGGTCCGAGGCGGTCAGGGTCAACGAGCCGGGGCCCTCGTCACTGGTCCAGGACTGGCTGGCCCCCACCCCGCTGCTGATACGACCAATAGTGGTCTTGATCGACGGGTCCAGCCGTTCCCACGGGCTCCAGACGGGCCAGCGGGTCAGGTCGTCCAGATAGGGGTGGATCTGCGCCGGAGAGGCGTGAATCACAGTGCTGCGCTGCACCATAAATTCGCTCGGCAGGATCAGCCCTCCGGCGATCAACACCAGAATCAACCCGATCAGCCCCTTGCCGATGAACCCGAGTACTTTCATCCCTGCCCCTCCCCGACCCGTACTTGTGGTTAGTTACGCCATTTGATCGAACAGCCCCGGGCTGGTTCCTGTTTACCGGTGGGCATCTGCCCTGCCAATATCTGCTCCAGCGCCTCTTTCAGGTCCTCGCGGGTGACCGACTGGGGCTCTTTCCAGTTGTCATCCAACTGGCCGTGGTAGGCCAGCTTCTGATCCTTGTCGTACACGAACAGGTCCGGGGTACAGACCGCGCCGAAGGACCTGGCCACCTCTTGAGAAAGATCCTGCAGATAGGGAAAGCCGTAGCCCTTTTCCCGCCAGCGGCGGGCCAACTCGTCAAAGGCGTCGTCCGGGTAGTCGTCCGGGTCGTTGGCGCAGATGCCCACAAAGGACACCCCACGCTCGGTAAACGCTTTAGCCAGTGCAATGTAGCGGTCTTCAATCGCCTGCACATAGGGGCAGTGGTTGCAGATGAACATCACCACCAGCGCCGGAGCGCCAGCAAAGTCACTGTTGCTGTAGGTGTTGCCATCCACACCGGGCAGGGAAAACGGCGGACAGGGGGTGCCCATGGGAATGGTTTCGTTGGTCAGCAGGGCCATGAATCAGTCCTCGTCTGGTGCGTGAAAAAAGCGCCCGTTGTGGTGGATGACTACCGCCGGTCGAGCATTGGCAATGGCGCGCATCTGACCTCCGGCCAACTCAGCCAAGATCAGCTGGCAGACCTTGTGGTGAGACAGGATGGCAATTCGGCGGTGACCGGCTGCTGCCACCTGCCGTACCAGTGGCACCGCCCGACCGCGCAGGTCGTCCACCGACTCGCCGTTACCGGGAGGCCGAAAGGCCGGATCGTGCTTGAGCCGCTCAAAATCGGCTGGCCCTGACGCCTTGAGTTGGGCGTGGGTCGCGCCCTCATAGTCTCCCATGCGCCGGGCGCGCAGCTCCGGGTGATAGCTGACCGGCAGGTGCAGCCGTTCTACCAGCACCTGAGCGGTCTGCCGTGCCCGCCGCAGATCGGAACAGTACAGATGGTCAATGGGATGGCAGGCAAAATAGTCGGCCAGTGCCGCCGCCTGCGCCAGACCGGTATCGTTTAACGGATTGTCACCCTGCCCCTGCACCCGCTTTTGCAGGTTGGCATCGGTCTGACCGTGACGGGTAACGTAGATACAGGTCTGGCCCGCTGCCAACGCCGTGGGCTGGGCACCATCCGCCGTATCACTTGCCGCTGTGGAGGTGAGGCTCACTCACCCTCCTCAGCCAGTTGCAAACAGAGCTCACGGGCAGCCTTGAAACCGGCCTCGTTGAGGCTCACCCCCACCACCCGGCTGTCGCTATCCTCTTTGGGGAGCCACTGGATCGGTACCGGTGCGGTAAAGCCGTCTTCCCCCTCCGCCAGCTCATACCCCCCCCGAAAGCCCACCAACAGATCGCGCCGGATCAGGGTCCGCACCGCATCGTGAAACGACCGCTTGAATTTGTCGGGCATGATCTTGCGGCTGTCGGGAACGATCTTCGGCAGGGTCAACTGACTGTGGATAAAATTGAGTGTGCCACCCGGGATGCAGACCCCCGGCGTGAGCCGTTGCTGCAAGTCCGAGCCTTTGCGAATGCCGGTCAGGTAGAGCCGGATCTTCATGCCGTCGGTGGAGATCATCTCCAGCCCGTGGGCATATTTAAAGGCCAGCGACGGGTCGGCATAGTTACGATGAGGGTTCTGGCAGTAGAGGTACTTGAGGATGTTCACCTCCATGATGCTCAGGTCGGTCAGTTTCATCAGACACGCACCCCCTTTCGCTTGCTCCCTCTGTGGTTAGACGTCTCAGGCATCGTCCGGCATGGCGGCGACCTGCTCCGCGTTGAAGATCGGGCCTTCCAGACAGACGTAGGTACTACCGATGTTGCAGCGTCCACACTTGCCCACCGCGCACTTCATCTTGTTCTCAAGGGTCAGATGAATCTGCCGTTTGGTCAACCCCAATCCCTCCAGCGCATCGATGACAAAATTGATCATCACCGGCGGACCGCAGGTATAGGCCAGCACATTGTCGATGGAGGAGCCGTGCCGGGCCAGCATGTCGGGCACCTGTTCGCCCACCACCGTGGGCACAAACCCCACCTCGCCGTCCCACTCTTCCGGCTCACCGCCGGGATCGACCGTCTTCACCACGGTCACCCCATCGATTTTGGACCACTCGTCCATCTCGGCGGTGTAGATCAAATCCCGATGGGTGCGCGCCCCGTGCACCACCAGAATGGCACCGTACTTGTCGCGCTCGGCCAGGATGTTCCAGATCAGGCAGCGCACCGGCGGAAAGCCGATACCGCCAGCGGCAAAGACCAGGTCCTTGCCCTCCATGGCCTTCAGGTCATAAAAATTGCCGTAAGGCCCACGAAAACCGATGATGTCGCCTTCGGTAAGCGCCTGCAACCGATCGGTCACCTGCCCTACGTTGCGGAAACAGCATTCAAAGTAGCCCTCCCAGGTGGGCGACGACGAGATGTTAAACGTGCTCTCCCCATACCCGAACAGGGAGAATTCGCCAAATTGCCCCACCCCGTAGGAGAACGACGCCCGGTCCGCCGGATCGACGAACTCCAGTTGGAAGGTCCGCACATCGTGGGTTTCACGGATAATCTTGCGGATGCGCACCTGCCTGGGCAGGTAGAGGTTTCCGGCAGCCGTTGGCTGTTGCAAACTGGTCTGCTCCATCAGCCACCTATCTGCAACAACTGCTGGGCCTTGCCCTGGCTTTGCATGGCATAACTGGTGATGTCCACATGCACCGGACAGTCGCGCACACACCGTCCGCAGCCGGTGCAGCCGGGCGCGTCGAAGGTATCTTCATAAATCTTGAATTTACACATAAACC
>JALWRU010000414.1 GCA_026994095.1 Nitrospira sp.
TCCGACCGGGGTAACTACCTTGGGAGCGGGTGGCTAGTGCGGTTGACGCGGCGTACGCTCCGCCTCACAATGCGGGCCATGCAACCGGGTACCGATGACCACACTTCCCTGTCCGCCGACGACCGCCCCAAAGCGGTGGTGCTGGTCAGCGGTGGGCTGGATTCAGCCACCGTACTGGCGCTCTGTCGGCGCGACGGGTATGCCACCTATGCCCTGAGCTTCGACTACGGCCAACGTCATAAAAGTGAGTTGCTGGCAGCGGCGCAGGTGGCCGCCGCACTGGGGGCCGAGGCTCACCGGGTGATGGCGGTGGATCTGGCTTCGTTGGGTGGCAGCGCATTGACCCATAACGAGGCGGACGCCAGCAAGGCCAGCAACCCGATCCCCAAGGACCGGGATGCGGATCACATGGGCGATGACATCCCCTCCACCTATGTGCCCGCCCGCAATACGGTGTTTCTGTCGTTGGCGCTGGCCTGGGCCGAGGTGCTGGGGGCGCGTCACCTGTTTGTGGGGGCCAACGCGGTGGACTACTCCGGCTACCCGGACTGTCGCCCGGACTATCTCACAAGCTTCGAGAACATGGCCAATCTGGCCACCCGCGCCGGGGTGGAGGGGCAGTCGTTCAAGGTGCATGCACCGCTGATCGCCATGAGCAAGGCCGATATCATCGAGACAGGCACCGCACTGGGGGTGGATTACGCCCTCACCCGCAGCTGTTACGACCCGCCGGATGCGGCCACCGCCTGTGGCCGCTGTGATAGCTGCATCCTGCGCCTGAAGGGTTTTGCCGAGGCCGGGTTGAGTGACCCGGTTGCCTACGCATGAACGCTTACGCCTATCTGTCTATCGCCATTATTTCGGAGGTGGTGGCCACACTGGCGCTCAAGTCGTCAGAAGAGTTCACCCGCCTGTGGCCCAGTGTCATCGTGGTGGTGGGCTACGGCTCGGCCTTTTATTTTATGACGCTGACCCTGCGCACCATCCCGGTGGGGGTGACCTACGCCATCTGGTCCGGGGTGGGCATTGTGCTGGTGGCGGTGGCCGGGGCGTTCATCTACAAACAGGTACCCGACCTGCCCGCAGTGGTGGGCATGGGCCTGATTATCGTCGGGGTGGCGGTAATCCAGCTATTCTCGCGTACTACCGGGGGCGGTTAGGCCGCTGGCATTGTCAAATCGGGCGGGAACCCGCAGGTCGTAACAGAAGCGCCCTGCAGGGTGAGGCCACCTGCCGTAGCGGGAGTTGGGTAGAACGGGCACTGCAATATCCTCGGGTGTGGCCAACTCAAAGGTGGCGCACAGTTGAAACGTCGGTGTACGGGATACCGCCCCGGTGGACTGGTAGCCGTAGGCGGCCCCGGTCTGAGGGTCGTTTGTAATGCCGAAAATGACGGGGGTTTTGGTGGTATCTTGCAGGCTTTTGGGCAGGGACTGATGGGCCTCAAAATAGCCATCCAGATCACTTGCGATTCGTTGCAGATCTTTTACCCGGCGCTCGTCCATCCGCAGCTTGCGCTGCTCCGACGGCGGGCCGATCAGCACAATTCCGCCGATGATGGCGGCCCCCACCACCAGTGAGACTACGCCCGCCAGCACGGTCTGGCCCGATAGGCGGCTCATGTGTCGACCTCAACCTTTTTCATGTCGGTCAGGTAGTACCCGAGGATGGTCCCGGACAGGGCTGCCACCACCAGGGTTTTGAGCACAAACCGGGTGGTCGTGCCACCGCCCAGCAGGTGGTAAACCAGCACCGAAAAGTCGCACAGCAGGGAACTGGCGGTGATAAACAAGGTGAGGTAAGTGAGCCAGCGACGCACTGCCGAGCCACGGATTGCCGGGGTCTTCTGGAGTGCCCGCCGGGTCCGTCGTGCCACCAGTAAAAACACCGGAAACGACACGATCAACACCGAGATCGACCAGCGGGTAGTCTGGTTTAAATAGGTGCTCTGGCGCAGGGCGGCCGCATCGGGAAACAGTTGGTTAATAATGCTGAATAGCAACGTACACAACGCCAGCGTGCTGATCAGCAGATTGGAGAACAGCACCAGATAGATGAACGCCTCCCGCGCTGCATGGTACGGTTTGGGGTGCGGCACCGGGATAGCAAAGTCGGTATCGGCGTAGCGGCTCAGGGCACCTGTGATCTGGTTTTCATTCCAGCCCGCCACAATCAGTGCTTCAGTGAGCTGTTCTCGCGGGATGCCCTGGCTCAGCCCGTCATGGATGAACTGACCGAGGGGTTCGTCTGTGTGGGACAATAGGGGTCTCCTTTGTGGCCGGGGCCGATGGGCTGCTGGCGGCCACTATAGCAAAAAGCACCTGGCTGGCTCGCTCCTCAGCACAGGGGTGAACCCATCGGTTTACGTCACGGGATGGGCTTTAGCGGGTGGGCTTTAAGGGGTAATCGTCTGCGGTGGATCGCACCGCTCCAGCGACGGAATATCGTCAGCAGCCAACTCGTCCATCAGCGCGATCAGGGTGTCGTACAGGTCCGGCGCGTAGAGAATCTCGATGATGGCCGCCACCGAGTCCAGGGTGCGCACCACGCCCAGGTCTTCATAACTCTCCAGCAGGTCGCTGATGTAGACGATCTCTTTGCGGTCGATGCGGTAACAGAGCGGCCCGAACGGCAGGTTGCCATCGGACATGGGGTCGGACCGGTGGACCGTGGGGGAGGAGGGATCAGGTGCGGCGGGCGGGGCCACGCCGGGCTACGGCTCCAGCCATTCACCCATAGCTGTCAGGCGCTGGTAACGGGCCTCCACCCGCTCTTCCGGGGTGAGGGCCTCCAGATCATCCAGATGGCCGATGATCGACGTCTGAATACGGCTGGCCATCTGTTGAATGCCCTGTCCAGCCCCCCCCAGCGGCTCTTCGAGTACTTCATCAACGATGCCCAGCCGTTGCAGATCAGGGGCGGTCATCTTGAGGGCGTCGGCAGCGGTGGCGGCCTTGGCCGGGTCTTTCCAGAGGATCGCCGCACAGCCTTCTGGCGAGATCACCGAGTAGACCGAATGCTCCAGCATCACCAGCCGGTCGCCCACGCCTACACCCAGCGCACCGCCGCTACCGCCCTCGCCGATGATGACCACCACGATGGGGATCTTCAGGCGGCTCATAACCAGCAGGTTCCGGGCGATGGCCTCACTCTGGCCGCGCTCCTCGGCACCCACGCCGGGATAGGCGCCGGGGGTATCGATAAAGGTCACCAGCGGGCGGTTAAACCGCTCGGCCAGCTCCATCAGGCGCAGGGCTTTGCG
>JALWRU010000415.1 GCA_026994095.1 Nitrospira sp.
TGCTACGGTGAAGAGGTCAAATTCGGTGGTGGCAAGGTCATCCGTGACGGCATGGGTCAAAGCCAGTTGGGTGCAGCCGACACGGTCGATACGGTGATCACCAACGCGCTGATTCTGGACCACTGGGGCATCGTCAAGGCCGACATCGGTATCAAAGAGGGTCGCATCAGCGGTATCGGCAAGGCCGGGAATCCAGACATTCAGCCGGGGGTGGATATTGTCATCGGGCCGGGTACTGAAGTGATTGCCGGGGAGGGCCTGATCGCGACCCCCGGAGCCATCGATGCCCACATCCATTTTATCTGCCCCCAGTTAATTGAAGAGGCGCTCATGAGTGGCGTCACCACCATGTTGGGTGGTGGAACCGGGCCAGCGGCGGGGACCAATGCCACCACCTGCACACCGGGGCCGTGGCACCTGTCGCGCATGTTGCAGGCGGCAGAAGCGCTGCCCATGAACCTGGGCTTTTTAGGCAAGGGCAACGCCAGCCTGCCCCTGTCGCTGGAAGAGCAGCTCAAGGCCGGGGCCATGGGCCTCAAACTGCATGAGGACTGGGGTACCACCCCCGCTGCCATCGATAACTGCCTGACCGTTGCCGAGGCCTACGATGTGCAGGTGGCGATCCATACCGACACCCTCAACGAATCCGGCTTTGTGGAGCAGACCGTGGCGGCGTTTCGCGACCGGGCCATTCACGCCTACCATACCGAGGGCGCAGGCGGTGGCCATGCGCCCGACATCATCAAGTTGTGCGGTCAGGCCAATGTGCTGCCGTCGTCCACAAACCCCACCCGGCCCTACACGGTTAACACGGTGGATGAACATCTGGACATGCTGATGGTCTGCCACCATCTGGACCCGGCCATTCCGGAAGACGTGGCCTTTGCCGAATCGCGCATTCGGCGGGAGACCATCGCCGCTGAAGATATTTTGCACGATTTGGGGGCGTTCTCCATGATCGCCTCCGACTCTCAGGCCATGGGTCGGGTGGGTGAAGTCATCTGCCGTACCTGGCAGACGGCCCACAAGATGAAGGTGCAGTGCGGGCCATTGCCGGAAGACTGCGAGCGCAACGATAACTTTCGTGCCCGCCGTTACATTGCCAAATACACCGTCAATCCGGCCATTGCCCACGGCATGAACCACGAAGTGGGCTCCATCGAAGTGGGTAAACTGGCCGATATCGTATTGTGGAAACCGGCCTTTTTTGGGGCCAAACCGGCCCTGATACTCAAAGGGGGCATGATCGCCGCAGCACCCATGGGCGACCCGAACGCATCCATCCCCACCCCCCAGCCGGTCCACTACCGACCTATGTTCGGGGCGCTGGGAGGGGCCTTGTCCGCCACCTCCATCACCTTTGTCTCTGGCGCCGCCGCGCAGACCGACATGGCGACAAGGCTGGGCTTGAACAAGCGGCTGGTGCCAGTACGCAACAGCCGGGGGGTGCGCAAACAGGACCTGATCCATAACAGCTATCTACCCCATATGGAGGTGGACCCACAAACCTACGAAGTGCGGGCCGATGGCCAGTTGCTCACTTGCGAACCGGCCACCGAATTGCCACTGGCGCAGCGTTACTTCCTGTTTTAGCCGTGCCTTCTTTTGCCCTGCCACGTCTGCTGCAACTGGTCAGCCCGCTGCTGCCGGTGGGTGGCTACAGCTACTCCCAAGGGCTGGAGACGGCCATTGATGCGGGCTGGGTCACCACTGAAGATGAACTGGGAGCGTGGTTACACGGGCGCATGGAGCAGACCCTGATGCGGCTGGAGTTGCCACTTCTGGCCCGGCTCTATCACGCATGGGGACAGCAGGATCGGGCCGCGCTGGAGTACTGGAGCCGGTTTGCCGCTGCCAGCCGGGAATCGTCCGAACTCCTGGCGGAGGACCGCCATATGGGCGGGGCGCTGGCGCGTCTGCTGGTGGATCTCGGCATAGACGAGGCCAACGACTGGGTCGTCGCGCCCCAACGGGGATGGACCGTCTTGTTTGCCTTGGCTACGGTGCAATGGCAAGTCCCACTGATTGAGGCGGCAGAGGGGTATCTGTGGAGCTGGGCCGAAAATCAGGTGGCCGCCGGGATCAAGCTGGTGCCCTTGGGGCAGACCGCAGGGCAGCGCCTGCTGTGGCAGTTGGGGGCGCAGATTCCCTCCACCGTGACCACCGCACTGGCCCTGAATGATGATGAACTGGGGGCCACCACTGTGGGGGTCTCGCTGGCCAGCATCGCCCACGAAACCCAGCGTGTACGCCTGTTTCGTTCTTGAATAACACATCTTTATCAGCAGGGTGCAGACCATGACCACCGCGTGTGACTATCTGAAAATTGGTATTGGCGGCCCGGTGGGTGCGGGCAAAACCGCGCTACTGGAGACCATCTGCAAAGCCCTTAGGCACCGGGTCCGGATCGGTGTGGTCACCAACGACATCTATACCCGCGAAGATGCCCTGATCCTGACCCGCGCCGGGGCGCTGCCAGAAGAGTCGATCATTGGTGTAGAGACCGGCTGCTGCCCGCACACCGCCGTGCGTGAAGACGCCTCTATGAATCTGGCGGCCATCGACACACTGGCGGAGCGCATTGCCGGTTTGCAACTGGTACTGGTGGAGAGCGGTGGTGACAACCTGTCGGCCACCTTCAGCCCGGAACTGGTCGATGTGACCATCTATGTGATCGATGTGGCCGGGGGTGACAAGGTGCCCCGTAAGGGTGGACCGGGCATTTCTCGCTCGGATCTGCTGGTCATCAATAAGACCGATCTCGCGCCCTATGTGGGGGCGTCGCTACAGGTGATGGAGACCGATAGCCGCGCGGCTCGGGGTGAACTCCCGTTCCTGTTTACCAATCTGCGAGAGGGTGACGGTGTGGATTCGTTGATCGCCTTTATCGACAAGGCGCTATCTGACCGGGTCGCCACCAGGCCGTAGCTTTTTTGAGAACCCCCTGATGCCCAACAGGGCACTACCGGGTGGGGCGACCGGGTAGTCGCCCCCGCAACAGGATGGTGGTGCCTGCGAATCGAGCGGCACCCTTTGCGACACAGGTCGACACAACAAAAACCTAAACGTTTGTGATGCGACGCTTTGGTCGCTCCCCATATCTCGTCAACCTTCTGACGGCCCTGCTTATCTGACTGATAAACAAGGGATAAACCGACCCCATCCGGCCTGTATTCAAGTGGCACGATCCTTGGATAAGCCGTGATTGTTCTAACAATTTACTTGAGCACCTGCCTGGCGGAAGGG
>JALWRU010000416.1 GCA_026994095.1 Nitrospira sp.
CCGTGAATCGGTGCGGCTGTCGTCCCGACGGAAGCTGCCGCGCTTGTCGTCGCGACCTCGTGAATCGGTGCGGCTGTCGTCCCGACGGAAGCTGCCGCGTTGGTTGTCACGACCCCGTGAATCGGTGCGTCTGTCTTCCTTGCGGGGTGTTCGGGGGCGCTCATCGCGACCGGTCACATGCCGGGGTGGCAGACCACTGCGTTGGCGCGGTGCCGGACGGGTGGCGGCAGCGCCTTCCGAATGCCAGTCTTGCGGCTCTGGAAGCGCGTCCTCTAAGGGTTCCGGCTCGGTCTGGCGGCGTCGGATGCGCCCCTTGGACGGTCCGGCGTCCGGGCGATCGCGACCGCGCTCCACCGGCACGAAGGTGTCCAGATCAGGTCGGCCTACGGGCGGCGGAACCTGCTCGCCACGGGCCAGCGCGCTCAACCGCTCAATCTCGCGGGGGGTCAGTACACGCCACTCACCCGGCTGCAGTTTGCCCGCTCCCAAAAAGGCGTATCCCACCCGTTTGAGTTTCACCACGCTGTGGTGGATGTGGTCAAACATGCGTCGAATCTGACGGTAACGCCCCTCGGTGAGGATGACCGTGAACCAGGCGTTGGTGCGGGTGGTCTCTTCCAACTCCACTGTGGCCGGTGCGGTGCGTCCGTCCTCCAGCCGCACCCCTTTGCGCAGCAACATCAACGCGCGCTCTCCGGGAACCCCTTTGGTTTTGACCCGGTACCGTTTGGGGATGCCGCTTTTCGGGTGCATCAGGAGGTTGGCCAGATCGCCGTCGTTGGTCATCAACAACAGCCCCTCCGAGTCCAGATCCAGCCTCCCCACCGGGAACAGGCGCAGGGGATGGTTCTCAAAAAACTCGCCCACGGTGGGACGGTCTTCATCCGGCGCCTGAGTGGTGAGCACCCCGCGGGGCTTGTAGAACAGCAGGGTCTCTTTGCGATTTTCGCACGGGATGAGCTGGCCCTTGACCTTGATATGGTCGGTGGACGGGTCGGCTTTGTCGCCGAGTGTGGCCACACGGCCATTGACGGTAACCCGGCCCTCCAGAATTAAGGTTTCGGCCACTCGGCGCGAGGCGATCCCGGCGCGGGAGATGATTTTTTGAAGGCGATCAGACATAACCGACTATTGTACTCTTTTTGTGCTCACTAGTGGGGATTTCTGCCGGGACGCTGAAATTGGTAAATGTTTTCTTTTTTTTCAGTATAAGCCTTTGGTTTTGTTCAGGTCTTTTATGAAGTAGGAAAATTTTTTCACAAGATACGGTATGGGGTATTGAAGAGCGTTGCTGGCAGGTCTATGCTGTGGGGGACACGGGACCAATGGTTGACGGCAACCCACCTTGCCTCCCTGAGGGACCGTGTCGACTGGACACCAGATGCGCCGTCAAGGTTGCCGGGGAGCTGGGGGGCACCGGGGCAACCGGCGCGTCGTTGTCCGCGGGTCGGGGATGTTCGCATCCCCGACCCGTTTTTTTTGCCCTGCCAAATCGGCGACCCGGGGCCTGCCGGATTTCACACAAAAAAAACGGGTCAGGGAGTGGCTACTCCCTGACCCGTCATTCGGTCAGTGGCCCTGGTCTATGCAGGGCAACTCACTGCCAGGTTGCGCGATCAGGCGCTGGCAGCGGCCCCACCCATGGCTGCACGGGCAGCATCCAGAGCGGCGTCATAGTTCGGGTGCTCGGTCATCTCCGGCACGATCTCCTTGTAGGTGATGCGGTTGTCCGCACCGACCACAAAGATGGCCCGATGATCCAGACGGTGCTCTTTGATCAGCACGCCGTACTTGGTGCCGAAGTCGGCAGTCAAGTAGTCGGACAGCACCTCGACCTTGTCGATACCAGCGGTCTCGCAGAAGCGGTTACCGGCAAACGGCAGGTCCATGGAGATGGTCAGAATCTTCACATCACCCAGTTTGGCAGCCTCTTCGTTAAAACGACGGGTCTGCTGGTCGCACACCGGGGTGTCCAGCGAGGGGACGGCGCTGATGATGCGCACGGTGCCGTTGAAGTCGGTGCTGTTCACGTCGCCGAGGCCTTTACGCACGGTAAAGTCGGGGGCGGTGTCGCCTACGTTCAGTTCCGGCCCGATCAGGGTCAGCGGGTTGCCTTTCAAGGTGGCGACGTTGGTGCGCTCCTGTGCCATGGTCATTCTCCGTATTTGATTAAAATCGTGGATGCAAAACAGCTGTCTTGCCTAGTCTTTTTACGATAAGTTCATCATCCTACGGCGGCTGGAGCTACTGTGCAAGTGGCATCCTTTCGCCGGGGACCGCTCCATCCGGTAAAGCTTGCCGTCGGGCTGACCGACATAGTGTGGGAGAGCGTTCGGCGACCTATGTGCCGACCATCTGATGCAAGCGGCTAGTGAACCGGGCCTGCCCACTTAAGGAGCGCCATGATCGCCAACACGGACAATCGACGAAAGTCCAGCCGCATGCCGCTGGAGATATGGGTGTCGGAGTCCGACCTGCTGCATTCATTTGTGGGCTTTGGGCGCGACATCAGCGTGGGCGGCATGTTTGTTAAATCGCCCGCACCTTTGGAAGAGGGCACCCGCTGCCGGGTTACCTTTGTATTGGGTGGCAGGCAAGGCAAAGAGCTGGCCTGCAACGCCGACGTATTGCCGTCGGTCACCAGGGAGCCCGGTTTTCGGCTGCGCTTCGACGGTCAGCCGTCACGTCTGTCCATGACCCTTGCGCCGGTCATGGAGCGGTTGAATAGCGTCACCAAGTCCGAGGTTTCGCGCAGCGATCTGGAGATCGTGATAGAGATCATCGAGCCCCCCCAAAAGCGGTAGCATCTGCCTGTCAGGCTGGGGACCCCGGCGCGGGAGGTGCCCCCTCCGCCGCCGCAACGGTATTGAACAACAGCATGGTGACCGTCATGGGGCCGACCCCTCCCGGCACCGGTGTGATGGCTCCGGCCACCTGACTGACCCCTTCAAAATCCACATCGCCGCACAGACCACCCTCGGGCTTGCGATGAATCCCCACATCGATGACCGTAGCCCCCGGCTGGATCATGTCAGCGGTAATGAACATCGGCTTGCCGATGGCCGCGCAGACCAGATCGGCACGCCGGACCACCTGGGCCAGATCGGCGGTGCGGGAGTGGCACAGGGTGACCGTGGCCCGTGCCTGGGTCAACATGTGGGCCAGGGGCCGCCCCACATTGCCAACCCCGATGACCACCGCCTGCTGGCCGGTGACCGGGATGTTGCACTCGGTCAGCAGGGTCATGATGCCCAGCGGAGTGCAGGGGGCGTAGGCCGCCTCACCCATGACAAAGCGCCCGATATTGAGGGCGTGAAAACCGTCGATGTCCTTGTGGGGGGGGACCCGATTGACACACTGCACCGGGTCCAGATGGTCCGGTAGCGGCAGTTGCACCAGAATGCCACTGACCTGATCGTCGGCGGCCAGCTGGTCGATGAGCGCCAGCACCGTCTGCTGATCGACATCGGCGGGCAATTGATGCACGCGGGACTCAATCCCCACCTGGGCACAGGCCTTCTGTTTGTTGGCCACATAGACCTGTGAGGCCGGGCTGTCGCCCACCAGCAGCACATCCAGCCGGGCCGACAGGCCTCGGGCCGTCAGCGCATTGACCCGTTCAGTAAGGCGATCCCGCAGGGTGGCGGATACGGCTTTGCCATCGAGAATGCGGGCGCTACTGGGCATGGGGGTCCTTTCAGCAATATAGGGGCTTGCCCCATCATACCTGCTGCCTCCGGCCCGGTCACGGTCAGCAGCCTGATCACAGGGAGGCCGCCAGCGCCCCCTGCAACTGGGCCACTTTGGCATTGTCCGGTGCCAGCGCCTGCATCTGTGCCAAGGTGTTGCGGGCCTTGTGCAGACGTTTGTCCTGCAGGTATCCGAAACCGGCTTTATAGAACCAGCGGATGGCGGTTTTGTCGCTGGCGGTGACACCGGTACCGCTCTGATAGGCCTCACCCAACTGCTGCATGGCGTCGGCATTGCCCTGCTTGGCGGCCTTTTTCAACAGCTTGATGGCCACCGCCGGATCGGCCTCTATACCCTTGCCGTGCAGCAGCAATTCACCCAGCAGATACTGGCCGTCGCTCTGACCCTGGTCGGCGGCCTGTTGCAGCAGGGCCACCGCCTTGGGCAGATCGGTCTCAACCCCTCGGCCCGTCAGATAGAGCCGCGCCAGCGAAGTTTGCGCCTCCACTACCCCTGCATCGGCACCCCGCTGAAACCAGTGGGCCGCCAGCACCGGGTCCAGCGGAACCCCCAGACCGGCCAGATAGAGTTCGCCTAACATATGGAAGGCCCACGGCTCGCCCTTGTCGGCCCCGTGCTGGATCCACTCGGCTGCGCGAACCTGATCGCGGGTGCTGGGGCGACGTTGGCTGGCCGGGTCGGCCTGACCGGCTTCGGCGATTGGGGCGGCCAGTTCGGCTACCACCGCTGACGGTGACGCCGGTGCCGGATCGGGTGCGGGGCGGGCTGCAACCGGTGCAGGCGAGGCCGGTGCAGGCGAGGCCGGTGCAGGGTCAGCCAACGCTTCCAACGGCATGGCGGGTGGCAGGCCAGCATCTTCGGTATCGGTGGCCCTGGTGGCCGGTGTGGCATGCAGGGCGCTGAGTGCCGACACCACATCGGCGGGAGGCGGGGCAGCGGCACGCGGGGTTGCGCAGCCGCTGACAGTAGCCATCAGCAGCAGGCATACACCACCAAGGAGCGGGGTGGGGAACCAGGAAGCGGATCGTCGGGGGGGATTCGCAAGGGTGCGGGGGGAGTCTGTCATGGCGGTCCTTATGCGTGGGTGGCTCCCGGCGAGTAGGGACGGTTGGCGGCGGTGGCGTCGCCCGTGGGGGAAACAAAGTGCCCCGCCACTACCAACGGACGGAGGCAGTGACGGGGCGGGCAACGTGACACTACCGGGCGGGGTAATATCACGCTACCACAGGGTTGTAAATTGGCCTAGGCGTTGGGTCAGGCAATTGACCTAATCATTGGCATTGATCGGGAACAGGTGGTCGTGAATCTCTGCGATGCGCTCATCCACCGACTCGCGGGTGAGTGGTACACGGGCATCGATTTTGGCGGCCATGTCGGCCAGTGTGGCTTCAATGGATTCCAGGTCGTTCTCCAGGTGATAGGCCCCTTTCAACTGGGCCTCCTTGAGGTCGATGACCGCCTGTTGCAGGTAATATTTCAGGTCGCTGTTGCGTTTTTTACCCAGCGCGGTGGCCGCCCGGTTTAAGTGGGCTTCGGCCTTCAGGATGGCGGCGTTGATCTGTAGCGTATACAGCTCAATCTCCAGCTCATCGGCCAGCACTGCAGCGTTGGCGGGCAACTTGTCCACGCTGAGCTTGGCCAGCAACCGGTCGATGGCCTCGATACCCGGGGTGATGAACTCCTCGTCCCGCACCAGCCGCCGCGCCTCGGTGACCGCCTGTCGGACAGCGGTCAAGCCCGATTGGAAGAGCGGTGTGGTGGCCTTGCCAGCCAGTTCTACCGCATCGCGGGAGACGCGGGTGGCGTTCAGGTAGGCAGAGGTGAGCTGTGCGCCGACCTTGTCCATGGTGTCGGCAGGCACTCCCAGCGCCAGCGCCGGAACCGACGGCAGGGCCAGACTTGTGGCGAGGCCGCCAATGAGTACAAAGCGGGTCAATACATTCGGCAGGGACATGGGGACACTCCAGCAACAATCTCAGGTTTCGGCCCCCTGAAACGAATCAGGCCGGGCCGTTGATAAGACCAGCATAGAGGCGCAGTCTGAACCCAACATGAACAGCACATCGGTTTTTAGGAGGGGGGGTGATCTGCGGCAGATCGCGGCAGTGGAGGGGGGCTAGAAGGTAAGCAACAACACCACACCCAAGGCCACCCGGTAGAGCACAAACGGCCCCATGCCGCGTTGCTCTAAAAAGGCCAGCAACAGACGAATGCACAGGTAGGCACTGACTGCAGACACCACAAATCCCACCAGCAGCGGTGCCAGCCCCGGTCCCGCCGCCGGGTGTCGGGTCAGGTCGATCACCGCCAATCCGCCGGACAGCAGAATCAACGGAATACTGAGCAAGAACGAGAAGCGGGCCGCCGCTGCACGGGTGAACCCCAACATCATGCCAGCCGTCATGGTGATGCCCGAGCGGGAGGTGCCGGGGATCAGCGCCAGCGCCTGCGCCAGGCCCACCCACAGGGCGTCCTTGACCCCCACCTGCCGGTCGGACTGGCACGGGGCCTTCCGGTCGGCCCACCACAACAGCAGACCAAAACCGATGGAGGCCCAGGCGATGATGATCGGGTTGCGTCCGGCGGTGGCGACCCAGTCTTTGGCCATGAGGCCGCACAGCCCCACCGGTATGGTGGCCAACCCCACCAACAGCACCAGTCGGGCGTCCGGGTTTAAGAGGCCCCGACGGATCAGCCACTGCCAGCTTCCGGAGGCCATCCGTGCCAGGTCGGACCGAAAATAGAGGCACACGGCGGTGAGGGTGCCCAGATGCACCACCACGTCAAAGGCCAGCCCCTGATCCGGCCAGCCTAACAGACGGGGTACCAGAATCAGATGGGCTGACGAACTGATCGGCAGGAACTCGGTCAGCCCCTGTACCAGCGCCAGTACGGCTGCATGAAACAGGCTCATGGTGGGGAGGTCGCGGTGTGGCGGGCGGTGGGCTGGGCCTGGTCGGGCACAAACTGCTGGACCCCGTTCGGCCCGGCCAGCGGTGCCAACGCTTTTAGCAACTGTTCCCGGTCGCCCACCGCAGAGACTACCAAGCGGTCCGGGTGCAGGTGTTTTTGGGTGGCGGCCTGCAACTGGGCCGAGGTCACTGCCAGAATGCCTTCGCGGGTGCGGGTCAACTCATCGGCGGGCAGCCCCACATAGTCCAGATGCATCCGCCGGTAGAGGGCCTGGGCCGGGCGCTCGTTGCGGAATACAAAGCCGTTTAAAAACCCCTCTTTGGCGGTGGCCAGGGTCTGCTCTGACACCGGCTCGGTCTGCATGCGCCGCATCTCTGCCACCATCAACTCCAGCGCCGCACCCACCTGACTGTCGCGGGTGCGTACCGACATGGTGAACATGCCCGGTGCGATGTTGCCACCCACCAGCGAACTGGAGACTGCGTAGGCCAGCCCGTGTTCGGTACGGACGATACGAAACAGCCGGCTGGTCAACTGCTCGCCTCCCAGAATCAGGTTGGCCAGCGCCATGGCATAGTAGTCCGGGTCGGTGCGGGCCAGTGCCAGATGGCCCAGCGCTACCACGCTCTGGCCGTCTCCCATATGGCTGTAGGCGGCGTAGGCCGTGCCCAGGGCTGGCCAGGGCGGCGCTACTGGCAGGGGCAGGTCGTCGTCACCGGTGGGTGGTTGCCAGTCTCCCAGACGAGACTGGAGCTGGCGTACCATATCAATCACCTCAAAGTCGCCGCTCACCCCGATTTGCATGCGGTCGGGCCGGTAGGTGCGACGGTGAAAGGTGAGCAGGTCTTCGCGGCTTACGGCCTCCACCTGTGCCACCGTCAGCGGGTGGCCCAGCGGGTGGTCGTCACCATAGAGCTGTTTGGAAAATTGCTGGTAGGCGATCGATCCGGGCCGCTCGCGCTGGCGCAAAATGTGTTCAATACGCTGGCCCTGTTCCACCTCAAGCTGGTCGGTATCCATCAGTGGCCGCTGCAACATGTTGGAGAAATAGTCCAGCGCGGTGGGCAGGTGGCGGGTGAGGGTATTGACCGAGGCGTTGCATTTGGTGGTGCCGCAGCCGCTGGATAACAGGATTGCCGCGCTGGAGAGGGTCTCGTTTACGGTCTGCGGTGCGATGGGGGTGCCGTCTTTGCCGACCATGCCACCGCTGCGCATGAGTTGGGCCGCGATACTGGGGATCGGCTGCTGTGCGACCGGCAGGTAGAGGCTGCCGCCACGGATGGTGGCGTTGAGCCGCACCAGCGGTAACTGGCGGTCCGGCTGCAGGTAGAGGGTCAGGCCGTTGTCCAGTCGGGTAATGACGATGGTGCCGTCGTCAAGCGCCAGTCCACCGCTTAACAGGTGCGCCAGTCCCACCTCCATCACCGGCGGCGAGGTGAGGGCAATCGGTTCAAAGTGCATGGTGCGCGGGTCGGGCAGGCGGGTGGCGCAAGCCGATAATAACGTCATCACCAGCACCAGCATGGCGGCCCGTCTGGCGGTAAAAATGGTGCAGGTCATGGGGTGACCTCAAGAGCAGCAGGGTCCGTTTGTGGATCGGCTTCCGGCGCTGTCTGGCGGGCCGGGGAGACCCGCAAGGCAACGATGCGCCGCTCCGGGTTCAGGTAGGTGCGGGCCACTTTCCGCACCCGTTCGGGGGTGATGCGGGCCATGCGCCCGGACAGCTTGAAGGGGTAGCGCCAGTCGTTTACCAGCGCCTCATAATAGGCCAGACTGCGGGCCAGCCCCTGATTGCTGATGAGCCCGCGAATGACCCCGGCCTCCACCTGGGTCACCGCTCGCATCAGCTCTTTGGGGTCGATCAACTCCTCCCGCAGGCGGTTGATTTCGGCCAGTACCGCCACCTCCGCCTCACGGGGAGTGTGAGGCTCCAGCGGGGTGACGTAGATGACAAACAGGTGGGGGTCGAGTGCACCGGGCATGGACCCGCTGGCATAGGCATTGGCCGCCAGCCGCTGCTCCACCACCAGACTGCGATACAGACGACCGGTGCGGCCACCGCTCAGTACCAGTTGAATGATGTCGAATACCGGGTCGTCCGGGTGGTGGACTCCGGGTTTGAGGTACCCCACCATCAATGAGGTGCCGGACGGGTCAAAGTGCAGCAGATGGCGCGGTCCACGTGGCGGCGTCTCAGCGGTAAAGGGGCGAATCGGGGCCGGTCGTCGGGGCAGGCTGCCGAAGGTCTTTTGCATGAGTTGCATGGTGGATTCAATCTCCAGATCTCCCACCAGCGACACCACCATGTTGGCGGCCACATAGTGACGGGCGTAGAAGTCCGCCGCCTGAGTCCGGGTCAGGTGATTCAAGTCAGAGGCCCAGCCGATGCCCGGCCGTCCGTAAGGGTGCGCCTCAAAGGCCATGGCCAGAAAGTCTTCCTGTAGCCGACCGCGCGGGTTGCTGTCCACCCGGCTGCGGCGCTCCTCCATCACTACGTCGCGCTCGGTATAGAACTCCCGCAGGACCGGGCGGGCAAATCGCTCGGCCTCCATGTTGGCCCAGAACGGCAGACGGTTGGCAGGAAAGCGCACAAAATACTGGGTCAGCTCAGGGCCGGTGGTGGCGTTCATGCCGACCGCCCCGTGTTTGTGGTAAAGCACACCGTAGTCGTTGGGAATCACATAGCTGCGGGCCTGATCCCGCAACTGATCGATCTGCTCGGTGAGGGCGGTCATCTGCTGGGGATCGGCGGGGCGAGTGGCGCGGGCCTGTTCGCGCTGATCTACCAGCACATCGATCTGCTCCAGCAGGCGGGCCTCGGCGCGGGCATTGGTGGTGCCGATCCGGTCGGTGCCTTTAAAGGCCATGTGTTCAAACATGTGGGCCATACCGGTCTGGCCCTTGGGGTCGTCCATAGAGCCGACCCGCACCGAGATGGCAGCGGCGATGACCGGTGACTGGGGCCGTCGTACCAGCAGTACGGTCAGGCCGTTGTCCAGCACCTGCCGATGGACCTTTGGAATGGGGGGCTGGGCCGGTGTTGCCGGAGCCTCTGCCGCGTGGGTCAGGGACAGGGGCCACAACAGCAGTACGATCAGTAGTCGGCTGATGCGGGCGTAGGTCATGGCTGCTCCTGCGGTTCAGACAGGTGGGGGAGCAATTCGGAAATGTGGTGCCACAGGTGATCGGGCCGGGCTGCCGCCAGGGCTTCCGGGTCTCCCATGCCGCAGGTCAACAGGGCGCAGGGGATGCCAAGCGCCTGTGCCGCTTCCACATCCGGCAGACCATCGCCCACCATGAGCGCCTCCTCCGGGGCCACCTGAAAATGGTCCAGAGCGGTTTGTAACATCGCCGGATGAGGTTTCATGTGGGGGGTGCTGTCGCCCCCGAGTACCAGTTCGATCCGGTCGGTCAGTGCCAACCCGGCCACCACCCCCTCGGTGTAGACCATGGACTTGTTGGTGACGATGGCCCGGTGCAGGTGGGCGCTGGCGGTCAGCACCTCGTCGACCCCGTCATACAGGCGGGTGTGGTGTACCAGCCCACGCAGATAGTGCCCCTTGAAACGGCTCAGGGTATCGTCGATGGAGTGCCCCCCGGTGGCTGCCACCGCCTCTTCCAGCAGGCCACGGACCCCCTGTCCCACATGCCGGTAGAGCTCCTTGAGGGGTTTTTCCGGCAGCGACATCTCGCGCAGGGTGTGGTTCACCGCTTCGGCCAGATCCCGACGGGTATCCGCCAGGGTGCCGTCCAGATCAAACAGTATCAGGCGTAAGGGCATGGGGTGTGTGGTTGGCCCTGTGCCCGTCAGCAAAGAGAGGCGCAGGCCGTTGGAGTACGGGTGAGGCGGCTACCGGCGGTCAGGACCGGCCCGGAACAATAACATAGACCCGCCCGGTTTGTTTGCGCTTGTCGACGATGGCAGTGGTGCCGCCAAAGCGGCCTGGATTGACCGAGAAACCAACCAGTTCGGTGATGTCGGCGCTGGGGGCACCCACCACCAGTTCATCAAAACCGTCCAGATCCAGATCACCCAGGGTGATGACCTGACCGTAGCTGGAATTGGGGCTGGCGCTGGGGGCGTCTGCATGGCGTGACAGGCGGGGTACCTGATCCGGGCCGCCTTCAAACAGGTAGATGCGACCACTGTTGCGGCCTGAGGGGCCGTCGTAGCGGGGCGCACCCACCACCAGCGTGACCGGCGCGTTGGGGCCTTTCATATGACCGATGGCCACCGCCGAGCCGAACACCATGTCGGCCTGCGGAGTATTGGGCAGCAACGGCACAGGTGAAGGAAGGGGCGGCGCTGGAGGGGTCTGGTTGAGGCTGCTTTTCAGGGCCACCGACTCGGCACCATAGACCCACACGACTCCCACCTCACGGCGGAAACGCTGGCCAAATACATCTACCCGCAGCCGGTCGGTGACCAGTGTGCGGGGGGCTGAAATAATCAACTCCTCTGCCGGGTCAGGCACCCGGATACCGGTGGCGTCCGGTCGTTCGGTCACCAGGTTGCCCATGGCCATGGCCGCGCCAAAGGCGGCGTTGGAGTTGGTGGGATCGTCAGCCTGATAGACCACACTGTTACGCAGGGCGATCTGCAGCAGGGTGCTGGTGGTCCAGTCCCAGGCGGTGGTGACATCGCCCGGTGTCGCCGGGTCGGGCAGATAGCCGGTGACCCGACCGGTCAGGGGGGCCAGCAGGGTGGCACCTTCCGGGTCGATTCCGGGGGCACCCACAAACAGGATGCGGCTACCGTCCCCATGCAGGTCGCCGGTCACCAGCGAACTGCCAAAATAGGCCCCGGTGCGGGGTGGGTCTTCGGTCAAGGTTGCCCGTACCGGGTTGAGCCAGTCTACTGTGAGCGGATCGCCCGTAACGGCTGGTTCTGGTGAGAGCATCACCTCCACCAGACCGGCATCGCGCACCCCTTCTACGTCAGCGTGGGGAGCGCCTACGATCAGATCGGCGCGACCGTCGCCATTGATGTCTTCGGCGACCAGCTCCAGCCCCCACTGGGTGGCAATCAGATCGCTGGGCTGATTCCAGACAGGGCCCGCAGAGCTGGCAAGTACGGTGCTGGTCAACTCCGGGAAGAGTTGCACTGACTGGACCGCAGCGGTGATCGGTCGTCCGTCGGCCCCCAGGAAAAAGATATTCACAAAGCCGGTTTTGGCCAGCGACTGGTTGATCCCTGTGACGGTTTCGCCAAAGGGGGCGGACACCGCAATGTCTTCGTTTCCGTCGCCGTTGAAGTCGCCGCTCAGGACCCGGTTACCCCAGCCGGAACGGGCAACTGAAGGGTTGCCCAGATAGATCTGCACACCCGACAGGGGGCGCCCCGGAGTGTTATCAAACGGGAACCCCAGCAGCCGTGGAATCACGTTGGAATTGACCGCCCGGAAGCTGGCCAGCACCGAACCCAGGGTATTGAAGGGGTCCACTGACAGCCGCCCGGTATGGACGACTGAAACGGCACTGCCAAACCCCAGTCCGGCTTCCGGTCCGCCCAGACTGGCGACTCGCCCGTCGGTACCTAACACGACCTCTGGCCCGAACAGGCCGGAGCCGCCATTCTCCAGGCGGATTTGCGCCAAACCCCACAGATTGCTGAGTCGTGAGGACTGGCCGACCACAACCACCTGATTGGCCATCGGCCCGGGATCGCCCGGTGAGGGGGTGTAGCGGATGTTCCTGTCGAAGGAGCCGTGCCTGCCCAATATACTAAGGGTTACCTGGGGTGCGGGAATCCCGTCGATCTGGGAACCAAAATCCACCCGGGTGCCGATGGTGCCAGAGCGGGCCGCAAGCGACTGGGACGGGGCGATGCGTATGGTTGGTGGTGGTAACTCCAGCAGGATTTCCAGTTGGCCTGCGCCACTGGCGGCTCCGGGAGACGATACCACCAGATTGAGGAGGCCGTTCTGGTTCAGGTCGGAGCTGGCCATCGCTGAACCAAACCGGTCGCCAATCCCGGCGTTGGAAGGTGCCTGCA
>JALWRU010000417.1 GCA_026994095.1 Nitrospira sp.
GTAAGTGGGTTGTGTGCACTGCGTATTCACGCAGGGTCAGGGCGGAGGTGTTCGGCTCCACGGTGAGCTGCACCGGGCCGGAATAGCCTCTGCCGCCAATGGCTACAAAATGCGCTGAATCACCGGCAGGCAGGGTGATGATTTTGTACTCTGCGGCGGTTGGCGATCGTTTGGGGCCGTACCATGGAGCTAACTGTACCCGCGTTGGGCTGGGACTGTGCCACTTCATGTAGACGATTGGCCACTGATGTTCAGGGGTCGAAAACGCCCGTAATATGGCGCGGCCACCATTGGTATGGGGCGTCAGCAGCCATCCGGACTCGGTGGCTACTGTCTGGATTTGAAGTTGAGTGATCACCGGTGACTGGCCAGCCTGGCCGGTTCCATAAAACTTTGCTGCCTGGCCTTTGTGATAGCGGGCGTGTATCAGCGCCTGATACTGGGCATCGTAGAATCGGTTCGTAGCGATCAATTTGCGTTCCAGCACCTCGTCAATGACCAGATCCGGGCGGCGCAGGGCAATCGCTGCCTGCAACGTAGGAAAAGTATCCTCTGCGGGATGCTGTGCGTTACGTTGGCCGATGTAGCGGACGTTGCGGAAGTGTGGTCCTATCCAGGGTGCCAGACGCAAGCCAAAGGAGTCGTGCAGCACCAGTGCCTGCACGTCAGGGGCTGATGGGCACCGGGTTTCAAAAGGTCTGCCCTCGGCTGTCCACGGTCGGGGAGAGGGGATGCTTAACGGATGATGGGCAACACATTCGGGGGCCACAGGATCCAGCTTGCGAACCGGTTCGCGCAGGGCATCTCCAACCCCCAGAAGTAGCGAAAGATCACCGGTCTGATCTGCTTTATAGCCAGGAAATTGATCCACCTCAGGTGCCATCGCCAGCGCCGGAAACCACGGTTTGAGACGCCTCAAAATGGCAGCGTACCCATAGTATGCTCCCAATCCAGACCAGTGGGAGTCGGTCTTGCTGAACAGCATGTTGTCGGGCGTGGCAGGTATCGCCGGTTTGTGTTGGAGTAGGGGCTGGCGCAGGTCCAGTACGGGCACATCTGAGTAGGTCGCCATATGGGCTACAAACCGGTCAGTGAGATTGTCGCGTTGCTTGCGATCCGAGTGACGCAGGTATTCCGGATAGATGCTTTGCTTGGACGGGGCCACCACAAACAAGTAGCGGATTCCCTGCTGGCTGAGCCAGTCCCGTTTTCCTTCAATGAGGGCCTGCGCCATGAACAGTACCGAAGTTGATACCTGATACTCGCCCCGGTAAGCGGCCATAGGTTGACCGCCGTAGTAGAGCCAGCCGTCCTTTCCAAGCGCCACCTTGTTGTTGGTGGAGTCGGCCAGCCCCTGTACCCGTACCCGGCTGTACCAACGGGTCAACACCTCCCGGAAACCAAAATGGTCGTTGTAGTAGGCCTCAAACTGACCTGGGAACTCCTGCAACTGGGCCAGCGTTCCGGGTATTGGAGGAAGGTCTGCCAGACGCCGTTTTTCAGTCAGTGAGACCGTTGGTTCAGGCAGAATGAGCGTAGCCAGTAGTGGCCCCGCGATGATTAGCGCAAATGGCAGAATGACTGCCCAGTGTCGCCATTGTCCGCGTGTAGAAAACCTGCTCCCCATTGCTAAAAACGGAAGTAGATAAACGGGTTATAGGTGCCTGCCGCAACCGATAGCGACGACATCAGCAAGATCAGTCCAAGAGCACCTCCAGACAGCAGCGCCCGGCCGCCGGACCAGAGGGGGTGGCGAGGTTGCCAGCGACTCCAGATGGACCGTAGGGGAGTGGCAGCAGCAAGGGCTACCAGCAGTACCAGCCACAGTTCGTGGGACAGGTAGTGGTGCACACTGTCGGTAGGGACCACAGGTGTGAGTACAACCTGAGATTGACCGAACAGGGTTGCGATATAGTCCAACGCGTCCGCCAGTGTTTCCAGCCGAAAAAAGACCCATGCCAGCATTACTACCAGCACCGCATACAGGTGCTGAAGGGGTCGCCACAGACGTTGCAATATGCGCCCCCAATGGCCCCGCTCCAGTACCAGAAACGACCCGTGTAATAGCCCCCAGACGACAAAATTCCAGCTCGCTCCATGCCACAGACCGCACAGCAAAAAAACAGCCAGCAGGTTGAGATGGGTACGCCAGGTGCCCAGCCGGTTTCCCCCCAGAGGAATGTAGACATAGTCCCGGAACCAGGATGACAGCGAGATATGCCAACGCTGCCAGAACTCCCGTAGCGAGCGTGCGATGTAGGGCGCGTTAAAATTCTCAGGAAAGTGAAAACCGAACAGCCGACCCAGGCCGATCGCCATGTCTGAATAACCTGAAAAATCGAAGTAGATCTGCAGGGTGTAACAAATAATCCCCAGCCACGCTACCGGGGTGGTGAGTTGCTCGGCAGGCAGCGCAAAAACAGGGTCGGCAATACTGCCTAGCGGGTTGGCCAGCAGCACCTTTTTACCTAGCCCGAGAGAGAATCGGCTCACCCCTTCGGCCAGATCGCTCAGGTCGGTGCGGCGTGCCATCAACGCGTGCGCCATTGTGCGATAGCGCACGATGGGGCCGGCAATCAGTTGCGGAAACAACGCGATATAGAGTGCCAGTTGCACCAGTCCGGGACGTGGCGGGGCCTCTCTCCGATAAGTGTCGACCAGATAGGAAATCGCCTGAAAGGTAAAAAACGAGATGCCGATGGGCAGGTGGATGGGAGCAACGGCCATCTCTGGAAGCCCCACCATCGGCATCATATGGTTGAGGTTGTCAACGAGGAAGTTGGCGTACTTGTAAGTACCCAGCAGGGCTAAATTTGCCACTACGCCAAAGGCCAGGATGAGCTGTAGGCGAGGCCTGTCGCGGGCCCGGTCGAGCCAGTGGCCAAACAGGTAATTCAGCAGAATCGAGGCCAGCATCACGACCACAAAAAACTGTTCACCCCAAGCGTAAAACAGCAGGCTCGCGGTCAGTAGTACCAGGTTTTTCGCACGCTGTGGTGTCAACCAGTAGCATGCAAGCACAACTGGCAGGAACAGAAAAAGAAAGACTGGTGTGCTAAAGATCACTGCCGCAGTTCCACGCCTTTGGCGGTTGGCCGATCTGTGGTGGGGTTGTTAAACGGTGGCCCTGGTATCGCGCGAAACGGTATGTTGGTCCTGAGGGGTCAATTTCCCTGGGTTGTTTCACTGCCATGTTGCTCATACTCCAGCGCAGCCCCCAGTTGATGGGCGATGGAGTTAATGAGGGTACGGTCGCTGGAACTGTAGTTGTGGGTCTCCCGCTGGAACAGGGTCAGCACGCCGATCACCCGGTTGCGTACCGTGATAGGGATCACCGCCGCACTGCGGTGGCCCAGCGACTCAGCCAGCTCGGCAAAGCTGTCGGATTCGGCCAGATCTCCTACAAACAGGGGCTGCCGTTCCCGCCTGGCGTAGCGCTCAATGGACTCGACCGCCTCGACGGTGGAGGCCTTTTCCAGCAGCGGCTGCGGGGCCGAGTGTACCTTGCGGCCCCCCTCTGCATCCTGGGTGGTCAAGACCACTCCGTCGGCGTTCATGGTCACCATGATGCGATGCAGCAGGTTGGCCATTCCGGCTTCGTCGTGGGTGGCCCGGTTGAGGGTGGTGACGATGTTGTAGAGCGCGAACAACTCGCGGTTTTTGGCTTCCAGTGCGCGGGTGCGCTCGGTAATCTTGGCCTCCAGCCCGGAGTAGGACGCCTTGAGCTTCTCGCTCATGCGGTTAAAGGCGGTCGCAAGCCCTTCCAGTTCCGCCCCATCGGGGATCGACAGGTTGTGCTCCAGATCGCCTGCGGCCACCTTTTCGACCCCTTCGCGCAGGTCTTTTAAGGGGGTAACGATGCGGCGGGCTGCCAGATAGGCAAAGCCGAAGATGGCCAGTGCGCCGATCAGTCCGGTCAAGGCCACCCACTGCAACAGCCCGGTGATGGGAGCAAAGGCCTCACTGGGGTCCTGACTGGTCATGATGTACCAGTGTTTGCCCCCAAAGTTCTGGCCGCCGTCCTTGAAGGTGATGTCCACCGGAGCAAAGCCGTTGATGGCCTGCCGACCGGCGTAATGCACGTCTTTGTTGCTGGTAACCCAGCCGGGTACCTGCCCCAGCACAAGATGCTGCAAGGCCGGATCCAGCGAGTGCTGTTTGATGGGGAGCACCGGGCAAAAGATGATAATGCCGTCAGAACTGACCAGCATGGTGTGGTCGGTCTTGCCCATGTGAACTTCAGTCACCAGCTTGAAGAACGCCACCGCGTCGTAGACCGTATGCAGCACCCCTGCCACCGAGCCGTGGCCCTGTCGTACCGGTACGGCAATCGACAACACATAGCGTTGCTCGCTGTCTGAATACTCCACATCGCTGATGAAGGGGGCCCCGGTCGACATGACCTGCTGCCACCAGTCGGTGTCAGAGAAGGCGTAGTGACTGGGCCGCTTGGTGGCCGCCACTACCGCGCCGTGGGCATCGGTGGCCAAAATCTGTAGCTGGCTGCCCGGATGGGTGTTGCCGCTGTTAAAGGCCCTGAAATAACCGGTCGCCTCGTTGGTGAGCAGGGCGTGCAGGTACGCATCCACACCGCGCTCCTGCGCCCAGCGGCTTTCAATAACCGCCAGTTGCTGGGCAATCTCGCCGGTGGTACTGCCCTCGTAGGCGTTGTTGGATTCAGTCACCGTGCGCACCACGTCACCACTCAAGGACAGGGTCTCCGCCAGCCGCACGTGGTACGAGATGGTGCGGTCCACATTGCGGGCGGTGACCTTGGCGATCTCCTCAAAGGTGGTGCCGATGGCCGTTTCAAGGTGCGAACGGCCTACAAAGAAGATGGTCATCAGGCCCATCAGGATGGACGCCAGCCCGATCAACAGGATGGCGGTCATCATGCGGCCCATAAGGCTGCCGGAGGTGGTGGCTTTTGAAGTGGTGGGCAAGGAATCCGCCAGCTAAGTAGGTGGTTAGGGCGGCTACCGCAGGGCGGCGGCACCCTGTTGCATCATGCGTTCGGTAAAGAGCGACTCTTTGAGGCCCTGGTTCACCTGAATGTCGGTCAAATTGAGGGTCGTCTGGGAGCCGGTCTGCACATTGACAATGACCACCTTCTGCCAGACCCAGGCGTCACCCACCTGTTTCCAGGCGATGGTCTGCTTTTTAAGCAGCTTGCCGTCCCAGTCGTAGTAGTCGATCTTGTCGATCAAAAAATTATCCGCCGATATCCATCGCACCACCCGGCCATAGGGGTAGTTCTTGTCCGGGTCTTTGGGTGTGGAGGCCACCACATAGTAGGGCAGGGAGCCGATGGTCTCCTGCTTGAGCAGTTCGTGGCTGTCTTCGTTGGGGCCGCGTGGTTCCATGTCAGAGGCGCGCAGGTCGGAGCCCTGTATGCCTCCCTCTACCTGCGCTGGAAGCTTGTTGACCTTGCGCAGAATGGGCAGATAAATCCACTGGTCCGGCGGCATCTTTTTGGCCTCCGGGTAACTCCACACCATGAACGAAGTTCCCCGGCTGCCGGGGGGATATTCATGGAACAGCAGCACCTTGGCCGCTACCGGGCCGTCGTCGTACCGTTTCCAGAAGCGTCGCAATACCACCTTGCGGCTGTTGCCCTCGCCATCCTTGATGAGCAGGGTCAGCTTGGATCGCTGGTCCTGCCCCGGATTGACCGACTGGGATTTGGTAAAAATCTCTTCCGCCGTAAGGGCGTAGGCGCTGGGCGTCCAACTGGTCACGGCCATCAGGGGCAGCAGTGCGACCAATAAACAGGCAAACGTGGAGAGTGCGCGGCGCCCGCGATTCACTGGCATTGTGACTGGCTGGTCATAACCGGTTGCGATCCCGTACATCTGATGTCCCGTACTCCCGTTGAAAAGTGATGAAAATGCTAGGACTCACAGGTTCCCCTGTCAAGCATACCGCATGGGTTTCCACTTGCAGTAAGGCAAGGTTTTTGTTAGATTCGTCCGGCTCTGCTGTATAGCAGGCAGACGGCTGTCGTACCGTTCGGTGCGGCAGGCGATATTACACACGGCAAGATGCGAACGTTTTTGACCCCTCGTGGTGATTGATTGTGCGCCTGCCGGAGGAACAACCGGAGCCGAATCCATAAGGCTTTCCGGTGCAATGACGAGGAGTTGAATATGTCCCAGGTTTCGATTCAGGAACTGCTGGAAGCAGGGGTCCACTTTGGCCATCAGGCCCGCCGGTGGAACCCTAAAATGAACAAATATATCCTGACCAAGCGCAATAACATCCATGTGATTGATCTGCGCGCCACGGTTACCGGCTTTGAGACGGCGGCCAAACTGGCCACGCAGGTGGGTAGCCGCAAGGGCAAGGTGCTGTTTGTAGGTACCAAAAAGCAGGCCCAGACCATTGTGGCCGAAGAGGCCGTGCGTTGCGGCCAGTACTTTGTAAATCGCCGCTGGTTGGGTGGGCAGCTCACCAACTACAAGACGATTAAAACCCGTATCGCCAAGCTCAAAGAGCTGGAGTTGGCCAAGGAAGACGGGACCTACGACCGCTTTTCCAAAAAAGAGGCACTCTCCATGGATCGGGAGCGCATCAAGCTGGAAGGCAGCCTGGGCGGCATCAAAGACATGGAGCGGACCCCGGACCTGATGTTTGTGGTCGATCCCAAGCGTGAGCGCATCGCCATTGCCGAGGCCAACCAGCTTGGTATCCCGGTGGTGGCCATTACCGATACCAATTGTGACCCGGAGTCCATCGACTATCCGATCCCTGGCAACGATGATGCGACCCGCGCCATCCGTCTGCTGGTGGGCCGTTTTGCCGATGCCGTGTTGGCGGGTGGTACCGGCCCCAAATCGGTCGCTGAGACAGCGGTCGCCGAGGTGTTGGCAGAAGAGGCTCAGGCTGAAGAAGCCGCCCCGGCAGATGCGGATGCCACACCGGCTGCGGTTGCCGAGGTTGCTGCGGAGACTGCCGAGCCGGTCGCTGACACCGAAAAGGGCTGACCGTACGGGCTTTGGCCGTTTTCTAGTAATGGCCTAAAATTAATTGGTTATCGCGTTTAATATAAAGTATTGGGTTAGGTTTTATGGCTACGGTATCGGCACAGATGGTAAAGGAACTGCGGGTTCGCACGGGCGCTGGCATGATGGAGTGCAAGCAGGCGTTGAGTGAGACCGACGGAGATGCGGAGAAGGCCATTGACCTGCTGCGCAAGAAGGGGATTGCCAAGGCCGCCAAGAAGAGCGGTCGTGAGACTGCCGAGGGTGGTATTGGCACCTATGTTCATGCGGGCGGCAAGATCGGGGTGATGGTCGAGGTCAACTGTGAGACCGACTTTGTCGCCAACACCGACGAGTTCAAGTCGTTCTTGCGGGATATTGCCATGCACATCGCCGGGGCCAGCCCTGCGCCGCAGGTGGTCTCCCGCGAGGAGTTGAGCGCTGATATCCTCGAGCGGGAGCGGGCCATCTTTATGGCTCAGGCCGCCGAGAGCGGCAAACCTGAAAACGTCATGGAGAAGATGGTCGAAGGGCGCATCAACAAGTTCATGGCCGAGGTGACGCTGCTGGATCAGCCGTTCGTCAAGAACCCGGACATCAAGGTGTCCGAACTGCTGACCCAGCAGGTGACCAAGCTGGGCGAAAACATGACCATTCGCCGGTTTGTGCGTTACCAGTTGGGCGAGGGCTGATCAGGACGTGACGACCCCGGCCTACAAACGGGTGCTGCTCAAGCTCTCCGGCGAAATGTTGGCCGGGACTCAGGGATTCGGCATTCAGCCCGCGATGGTGGACGACATCGCCGGTCAGATTGAGACCGTTCATAACCTGGGGGTCGAGACTGCCGTCGTGATCGGTGGTGGCAACATCTTCCGGGGGCTGTCAGAAGAGGCCGCCGGTATGGACCGGGTCAGCGCCGACTATATGGGTATGTTGGCCACGGTCCTGAACGGTCTGGCATTGCAAAACCGGCTGGAGCAGCGCGGTGTGCATACCCGGGTGATGTCAGCCATTGAAATGATGGAGCTGGTCGAGCCGTATATTCGTCGCAAGGCCATTCGCCACTTGCAAAAAGGCCGGGTAGTGATCTTTGCGGCGGGGACCGGTAACCCGTATTTCTCTACCGACACGGCTGCCGCCCTGCGGGCCATGGAGGTGCAGGCCGAGGTGATCTTAAAGGGCACCAAGGTCGACGGCATCTACGACAAGGACCCGGAGTTGCACCCGGAGGCGCTCAAGTTTGAGCAGTTGTCCTACTTTCAGGTGCTGGAAAAGGGGCTTGGAGTGATGGACGCCACCGCCATCACCCTGTGTATGGACAACAAGTTACCGGTGATCGTTTTTTCGATCCGCGAAAAAGAGAACATCCGCCGTCTGATGGTGGGCGAAACCGTGGGAACGCGGGTTCAGTAGCCCAACCGATCAGGCCACACCACTTTTCAGCCAGGGACACCATGCAAGAGATTCTCAACAAGAGCCAGGCGGCCATGGAAGCCGCGTTGGAGCATCTGGCACGGGAGTTGGCCAAGGTCCGCACCGGGCGGGCCTCCACCGGTTTGCTGGACAATATTCTGGTGGACTACTACGGCACCCCTACGCCGATTCCGCAGGTGGCTACCGTGGGTGTGCCGGAGCCGCGCTTACTGACCATCACCCCCTGGGAAGAAAATTTGGTACCTGCGGTCGAGCGGGCCATCATGACCTCTGATCTGGGGATGACACCGTCTTCGGACGGCAAGATGATCCGTCTGCCGATCCCGCCGCTCACCGAAGAGCGCCGTAAAGAGTTCGTCAAACAGGCCCACAAGATGGGCGAAGAGACCCGCGTGAGCATCCGTAATGCCCGCCGGGATGCCGTCGATGCGCTCAAACGTATGCAGAAAGACAGCGACATCTCTGAAGACGACAGCAAGCGTGCCCAGGATCAGATCCAGAAGCAGACCGACGCCCACGGCCAGCAGGTGGACGAGCTACTCAAGCGCAAGGATCAGGAAATTCTGGAAATCTAGGAATTTTCGGTATGCCGGGACCGATAGGACGTGGCCGCGTAAGGTAGCAGCCATGACCGACACCTCCAATCGATCGAACCGCTCAAATCAGCCGGATTCTGCTGATCCGCGGAGTGTTGCCTATGCCCACCGTCCCACCTGGCTGGAGGTGGATAAAAGCGCCTTACTAAACAATTACCGGGTCGCAGCAACGCTGGCCGAACCGCTCCTGGCAGTAGTCAAGGCAGATGCCTATGGTCACGGTCTGGTGCCGGTCAGCCGACTGTTGCAGACCGCCGGAGCCGCCATGTTGGGGGTTGCCACGGTGGCCGAAGGGGAGGCCTTGCGCGCTGCGGGCATCACCCTGCCGGTATTGCTGCTGGGGGGCTATCTGGCCGATCAAGCGGCGGCCATCGTCGCGGCTGAGTTGACCCCCACCCTGTTTGAAGCGGCCCAGTTACCGGCCATTGCCGCTGCGGTACAGGCGGCGGGAAAAGACGATTATGCGGTCCATTTGAAGGTCGATACCGGCATGGGCCGGATCGGTGTGCCGGTGGCAGAGGCGGCCGCATGGGTCGACCGGATTGCCGCCACGGACGGGCTACGGCTGGAAGGTATCCTGACCCATTTCGCCGAGGCGGATCTGGATGATCCGGCTGCGGCGGTGGCCCAGTTGGCACCCCTGGTGGCCCTGCAAACGGCTTTGGGCGAGCGCGGTATTTCAGTGCGCTACTGGCACGCGGCCAACAGTGCAGCGGTGATGCACCGGCTGGCGGCGGTGGGAGAACAGGCCCCCTACGGCAATCTGGCGCGGCCGGGCATCATGCTCTACGGCCTGTCTCCTGCCCCGGCGTTGGCGACTGTGCCGCTTACGCCGGTGGCTACCTGGAAGGCGCGGGCCATTCAGGTAAAGACTGTGCCTGCGGGTACCCGAATCAGCTACGGCGGCACCTTTGTAACCGATCGGCCGACCACGGTAGTCACCCTGCCTGTGGGGTATGCAGACGGGTATCCTCGCCTGTTGTCCAACCGGGGCAGCGTGTTGATGCAGGGGCGGCGATTACCCGTTATTGGCCGGGTCTGTATGGACATGACGCTGGTGGATGCCACCAGCCTGCCAACCCGACCCAGGGTGGGGGACGAAGTGGTGCTGTTGGGCCGGCAAGTGTACGAGGGTCAGGCGGACGAGGTTACTGCTGCCGAACTGGCCGGGTTGTGCGACACCATCCATTACGACATCGTCTGCGGCATTTCACCACGGGTACCACGGCTCTATGTGGGGGGTGATCGTGGCCACGGTTGACGCCCCGGCACAGGTGTCCTGGGCGCTGCGCCTGCCTTATTGGGTGGGGTCGGTGGTATTGGGAGTGCTGCGGGAGGTGGGCCGTTTGAGCATCTATCTCTATCAGTCCATCCGGCTGGGGGTGGTGCCGCCCTATCGAATTCGGGACATTTTCAGGCAGATGGAGGTGCTGGGGGTCAATACCATGCCGGTGGTGCTGATTACCGCCCTGTTTACCGGCATGGTGCTGGCGTTACAGAGTCATACCGGTTTTAGCCGCTTTAGTGCCGAGAGTCTGGTGGGTACGGTGGTGGCCCTGTCGGTGGTGCGGGAACTGGGGCCGGTGTTGACCGGGCTGATTACTGCGGGTCGCGCCGGGGCGTCTATTGCTGCCGAACTGGGCACGATGAAGGTCACCGAGCAGATCGACGCACTGGTGACCATGGGGGTCAGCCCGGTGAAGTATTTGATGGTGCCGCGCATCATCGCCGGGGTGGTGATGTTACCGATCCTGACCGTATTTGCCGACGTGGTGGGCATCGCCGGTGGCTATCTGGTGGGGGTAGAGATGTTAGACGCCAACCCCACCGTCTATATCAGTCGCACGTTTGATTTTCTGGAGGTGGCCGACGTGGTGGGAGGGCTCATCAAGGCGGCGGTATTTGGCGGCCTGATCGCGTTGGTGAGCGCCGCCCAGGGGTTTAATACCCGTGGCGGTGCAGAAGGGGTGGGACGGGCCACCACCGGCGCGGTGGTGCTGTCGTCCATGGCAGTGCTGATCTCCAACTACTTCTTAACGATGGCGATGGCGTCGTGATTACCCTCGATCACCTGCAAAAGGGGTTTGGCGGACGGCAGGTCCTCAAAGGGGTGGATCTCCAGGTAAAACGGGGCGAGACGCTGGTGATTATCGGCGGTTCCGGCTCCGGCAAGAGTGTCTTGATGAAGCACGTCATCGGTCTGCTGTTTGCCGATTCGGGGCAGGTTCGTATTGACGGCGACGACCTGGCGCAGCTCAAGGAGCCGGAGTTGACCCGCACCCGCAGGCGGTTTGGCATGGTGTTCCAGAACGCCGCCCTGTTCGACTCGATGAACGTGTGGCAGAACGTGGGGTTTGCCCTCATGCAGCACACCAAAAAGCGCAAAAAAGCGGTGCTGGAGATCGCCCAGCACTATCTGGAGATGGTTGGTCTTCCAGACGTGCTGTACCGCATGCCGTCCGAATTGTCCGGCGGTATGCGCAAGCGGGTGGGGCTGGCGCGGGCCATCGCCACCAGCCCGGAGATTCTGTTATACGACGAGCCGACCACCGGGCTGGACCCGGTCACCTCGGACGTCATCAACCGACTGATCCGCTCGCTACAGGAGCAGTTGGGCATCACCTCCTTGATGATTACCCACGACATGGTCAGCGCCTACCATGTGGCCGACCGCATGGCCATGTTGTATCAGGGCAAAATCATCGAAACCGGCACCCCGGAGCAGATTCGGGCCACCGACAACCCCTACGTGCGGCAGTTTATCAGCGGCAGTAGCGACGGACCCATCGAGGCGGGATAATATGCAGACAGAGGTCAAAGTAGGGTTTGCGGTGCTGCTGGCGGCAGCGCTGTTGACGGTGTTGCTGGGCCGGGTGGGCAATTTCAGCCGCCCGGATCAAGAAGGTACACGGCTGACGGTGCGGTTTGATAATGTGGCCGGGTTGGCGCTCAAGTCGCCGGTACAGGTGGCGGGTGTACGGGTGGGGGAGGTGGCGCGCATTGTACTGACCGGTGGCATGGCCGAGGTGGATCTGCTGCTCTATCCGGGCATTGAGGTCTATGCCGGGGCCGAGGCGGCCATTCGTGCCACCGGCCTGCTGGGTGAAAAATATCTGGAGCTGGTGCCCGGTTCTCCCACAGGTACTCGTCTGGCCAGTGGCGATGAGGTGCCGCAGATGGAGGGCGGCGGTGATCTGGACCGGCTGATCGGCCAGCTCAATCGTATTGCGGTGGATATTCGCGAGGTGGCCACCTCGGTGCGAGAACTGGTAGCCGGTGATCCGGGCCGCTCTCAGCTCAAGGAGATTCTGGCCAACATTCACGACTTTACCGAGACCCTGAACCGGCGTGGACCGGATATTTTGCAACGGCTGGACGAGATCGTTGCGCGGGTGGATCAGGGCACCGGCACTTTGGGCAAGCTGGTCAACGATCCGGCCATGTACGACGAGTTGCAACTGGTAGTAGCCGACCTGCGCACCTTTGTGAATCAGGTCAACGACAGCGACGGCACTGTGGGCCGCCTGATTAAAGACCCGA